>JAFIFN010000218.1 GCA_020832005.1 Gammaproteobacteria bacterium
CACCGCACCTGTCGCGCAGGTCACGGGCTGGCCGTCGCGGGTCACGCGTTTGCCGTTGCTCTCCATGTCCAGCTGCTGCAGATAGGCCGGCAGACGATGCAGACGCTGGTCATAGGGCAGCACCGCATGGCTTTCGCAGCCCAGGAAATTCTGGTTCCACACGCCGATCAGGCCCAGCAGCACCGGCAGATTGCCCTCCAGCGGCGCGCTTGCGAAATGTTCATCCATTTCGTGGCCACCTTCGAGCAGTGCCGAGAAATGCTCCCAGCCGATCGCCAGCGCCAGCGACAGGCCCACCGCCGACCACAGCGAATAGCGCCCGCCAACCCAGTCCCACATCGTGAAGCGCAGGTCAGGTGCGATGCCAAACTCGTCCATGGCCGCCGTGTTCGTCGAGATGGCGACAAACTGCCGACTCACCGCCTCATCACCCCCCTGCGCATGCAGCCAGGCGCGCAGTGCCTGTGCGTTGACGCGGGTTTCCTGTGTGGTGAAGCTCTTCGAGCAGATGATGAACAGCGTGGTCGCCGGGTTGGTGCGCGCCATCACGTCAGCAGCCTGCACGCCGTCCACATTGGAGACAAAGTGCACATCGATACCGGCATGGCGATAGCCTTTGAGCGCCTCGACAGCCATCACAGGGCCTAAGTCCGAGCCGCCGATGCCGATGTTGATGACATCGCGGATCGGCTCACCGGTATAGCCGGTCAGCTGCCCGCCATGCACGCGCTCGACGAGACTTTTCATCTGCTCGCGCACGGCAACGATATCGGGCATCAGGTCCGCGCCGTGCACCATCAGGGTCTGATCGGCGCGGCGGCGCAGCGCGGTGTGCAGTGCGGGGCGCTGCTCGGTGGTGTTGACCTCGGCGCCATTGCAAAGCGCCTGGATCCACGTGGGCACTGCCGCCTCTTCGGCCAGCGCCAGCAGCGCTGCCAGCGCATCGGCATCCAGCCGCTGGCGGCTGGCATCAAGGAACAGGCCGGCGGCTTCGATACACAGCTGGGCATTGCGATTGGCGTCGGCCCGAAGTGTTGCAAGCGCTGTCGCGCCAAGGCGATCAGCGTGTGTGGCGAGCGTCTTCCAAGCGCCGCAACCTGGGCCGGCGGGTGTCGGGGGCAGGCTGCTGGTCATGCAAATCTCCTGGCGGGCGTAACCTGCGGCAGCGCCTATACGCGGTAGTAGGTCCTGTACCAATCGACGAATCGCGCGACCCCGACTTCGACGGGGGTGTCCGGCCGATAGCCGACATCGGCGACGAGATCTTCTACATCGGCGTGCGTGTCGGGCACGTCCCCAGGTTGCAGCGGCAACAACTCGCGCTCGGCCTTCATGCCGAGGCACTCTTCGAGCACCTCGATGTAGTGTGCAAGCTCGACGGGTTGCTGGTTGCCGATATTGTATATCCGGTAGGGTGCGACGCTGGTGGCAGGATCGGGGTTGGCCGGATCCCACTCCGGGTTCGGCGTCGCGATGCGATCAAGCGTGCGCACGACTCCGTGAACGATGTCATCGACGAAAGTGAAGTCGCGACGATGGCGTCCGTAATTGAATACCTGGATGGGCTTGCCTGCCAGAATATTCTTGGTGAACAGAAACAACGCCATGTCCGGTCGCCCCCAGGGGCCATAGACCGTGAAAAACCGCAGTCCCGTGCATGGCAGCCCGAACAACGACGCATAGTTGTGCGCCATCAGTTCGTTCGCCTTCTTGGTGGCCGCATACAGCGACAACGGGTGATCGACGCCGGCGTGCACCGAGAACGGCATGTTCGTGTTTGCTCCGTAAACGGAACTGGTGGAGGCGAAAACGAGGTGCTCCACTGCGTTATGCCGGCAGCCCTCGAGCACGTTCAGGGTTCCGGTAATATTGCTGTCGATATAGGCGTGGGGATTCTCGATGGAGTAGCGCACACCGGCCTGCGCCCCCAGATGAACCACGCGCTGAAACTGTTCCCTGGCGAACAGCTGCGTCATGCCCGAACGATCCTCGAGCGACAGCTTGTGAAAGCTGAACCTGGGATTGTCGGTGAGACGCTGCAGGCGAGCGCGTTTCAGGTTGACGTCGTAGTAGTCGTTGAGATTGTCCAGACCTACCACCTCGTCGCCGCGCTCCAGCAACTGCAGCGCAGTGAAGTGCCCGATGAACCCCGCGGCGCCGGTGACCAGTACTTTCATGGATAAACGCATCCTTGCTGCACGGCACAGCGGTTGGCGAGGAAATGCAGATCCGTATCACAGGCGGCCATCGACGGCCTCCTGCGGCAGCACCGACTTGATGTCGTAGACTACCCCGGTGTCGCGCGCCAGTGCACGAATGCCTTCGGCGCCAAGCGTACGAAATTGATGATGTGCAACGGCCAGTACGACGGCATCGTAGCTGTTTTTCACCGGGACTTCGATCGGTTCAATGTCGTATTCCGCCCGGGCGTCATCGCGATCGATCCAGGGATCCCACACATCAACCGCGCAGCCGTAACCTGTCAGCTCCTGCACAACGTCGACAACCCGCGTATTTCGCAAATCGGGGCAGTTCTCCTTGAACGCAAGGCCAAGCACCAGCACATTGCTGCCGGCCACTGCGATGCCCCTGCGAATCATGAGCTTGATGACTTGCCCGCTGACATACAGTCCCATGTTGTCGTTGGTACGGCGACCGGCAAGAATCATCTCAGGGTGATAGCCGATCTCCTCGGCCTTGTGCGTCAGGTAATAGGGATCCACACCGATGCAGTGGCCACCCACCAGGCCTGGACGAAACGGCAGGAAATTCCATTTGCTGCCGGCCGCAAGCAGCACCTCCTCAGTATCGATACCGAGGCGGTTGAAAATCATTGCCAGCTCGTTGATCAGGGCGATGTTGACATCGCGCTGCGTGTTCTCGATGACCTTGGCAGCCTCTGCGACACGGATACTCGAGGCCTTGTATGTGCCGGCGGTGATGATGCTGGCATAGAGGTCGTCGACGAAATCGGCCACCTCCGGGGTCGAGCCGGATGTCACCTTGGTGATCGTGGACAGGCGATGTTCCTTGTCGCCGGGGTTGATGCGCTCGGGGCTGTAACCTGCGAAAAAATCGCGATTGAAGCTCAGCCCGGAGCCAGCCTCCAGCAACGGGACACAAACCTCTTCTGTCGCACCCGGATACACGGTGGACTCATAGATCACCACGTCACCGCGGGAGAGCACCCTCGCGACGAGATGGCTGGCACTTTCCAGTGGACTGAGATCGGGCCGCTTGTGCCGATCTACCGGCGTAGGCACTGTCACGATATAGACGTTGCAGGCGCGCAGCTCCTCGAGTTCGTCCGTGATGGTGAGGCCGGAAGCATCAGCCAGCTCATCGCGAGTGACTTCCAGCGTCGCGTCATGACCTTCGCGCAGCGCGCGCACACGCTGGGTGTTGATGTCGTAACCGACGGTCCGGTACCGGCGACCGAACTCGACCGCCAGCGGCAATCCCACATAGCCAAGCCCGATCACACCGACGAGGCTTTCTTCAATTTTTTTCATTGAGCGTTATCCAGATATCGCGGAACGACCTGCGAGCAGCCGGATTTCAACATAATTCGACGAGGCTGTGTCGCGACCCCGGTCACACCCCGCCTTCCGCGCCGGTGACAAGGACCTTCATGCCCCCATCATCCTCTCCTCGATGTCCACGACATCGTCATCGGTATCATCGCCGTCATCGCTCTCCGCGGATACCGAAATCTCTTGCGCCGCGCCGTTGGCAGCCCCCAGCGTGCGCCACAACGGCTTGGCCCCGCCTTGCGCCTCCAGAAACCCCAGCATCGCCTCATGCGCTGCAAATTCCTCAGCACTGGGCAGTGTGACCACCAGCTTCAGATCGCCGCGCGAGAAACCCACGCGCGGCTCGGCGCCGGGCGCATCGTCCTGCTCGGCCGCGCTGAGTGACAGGTCGCCCTGCCCGCCGGTCATTGCCAGGTAGACCTCGGCGAGAATCTGCGCATCGAGCAGCGCGCCGTGCAGGTCGCGTTGCGAGTTGTCGACCTCGTAGCGGCGGCACAGCGCATCCAGCGAATTGCGCTGGCCGGGATGCAGCTGACGTGCAAGTGCCAGCGTGTCGAGCACACGGCAGCGGCTGCGCATCTGCGTCATCGCGTGACCCTGCAGGCGCAGCTCGTGGTCGAGAAAGCCGAGGTCGAACTCGGCGTTGTGGATCACAAGCTCAGCATCGCCGACGAACTCGAGAAACTCATCGACGATGTCGCCGAAGCGCGGCTTGTCGGCCAGAAAATCCGCGGTCAGCCCGTGGACCTCGACGGCGCCGGGGTCGATCGCACGCTCGGGGTTCAGGTAGCGGTGAAAGTTGTGGCCCGTCGCGCGGCGGTTCACCAGCTCCACGCAGCCGATCTCGATGATGCGATGGCCCTGCTCGGGTTCCAGGCCGGTGGTCTCGGTGTCCAGTACGATCTGTCTCATGGTGCCTCTGTCTTGGTGCCT
>JAFIFN010000219.1 GCA_020832005.1 Gammaproteobacteria bacterium
GTCACCATCTCAGCTCCGCAGGGCGACTATTCCATCGACTGTGACTATCTGATTGCCGCGGATGGGCATCGCAGTTCGATTCGCCACATCCTGCAACTGGATTTCAAGGGACGAGTTTTCGAGGATCATTTCCTGATTGCCGACATACGCATGAATGCGGATTTTCCTGCGGAGCGGCGCTTCTGGTTCGATCCACCGTTCAACCCCGGACAGACAACGCTGCTCCACAAGCAGGCGGACGGAATCTGGCGCCTCGACTTTCAGGTCGGCGCCGGCGCTATAGACCGTCAACAGATTCTCAGCGAAGAGAATATCGAGCGCCTGGTACGCGGAGTCATCGGGCCAGAGATCGACTTCGAATGTGCGTGGAAAAGCCTTTACACCTTTCACTGTCGACGCATGGATGAATTCGTCCATGGCCGGGTCATTTTCGTCGGGGACGCGGCGCATCTGGTATCCCCGTTCGGCGCCCGCGGTGCCAACGGCGGCATCCAGGACGTCGACAACCTCTGCTGGAAACTGGCGTTGCTGCTGAAAGGTCAGGCATCGTGCCCGCTGCTCGATTCATACAATTTCGAGCGGACTCGGGCGGCTGATGAGAATATTCTGAACTCAAGCCGGAGCACTGACTTTCTGAGCCCGAAAAGCGCCGTGGGTCGCGCATTTCGCGATGCAACGCTGAAGCTTGCCTCGGAAATGCCGTTCGCACGGGCCTTCGTCAACAGCGGACGCTTGTCGGTCCCCTGTGTTGTGAGCGATTCACCTCTCAATACGCCCGACAGCGAGGAGTTCCGCGGACCAATGGTACCGGGGTCAGCGTGCATGGACGCCCCGGTCGGCGTTAACGGGACGATGGACTGGTTTCTCAGCCTGCTGGGCGGGTGCTTCACGTTGGTGGTGTTCAGCGGGGATGGCGCTACGGATATCGAGACCGATGGCATTGGGGCCCCGCTCGGCATCACACTTTCGCAGGTGGTGGTTGGCGCGCGGCCATCCAGCGGCGCCGTACATGATGTGACCGGGTTGCTGGCACAGCATTACGACGCGGCGCCCGGCACCGTCTATCTGGTGCGACCGGATCAGCATGTCTGCGCCCGTTGGCGTGCCTTCGACGGGTCTCGAGTACATACCGCATTGCAGCGCGCTATCGGGGCGGCACAGTCGCCGGAACTTACGATCAGGAGGACTGGAGATGAAAGCATTCGCATCCGAGGGTGACCTTGAGCCCAAAGAGATCACTTTCAGTCAGTTATCCGAAAGTGCATGGGCCTATACGGCGCAGGGGGACCCGAACACCGGCGTGATAGTGGGCGATGACTCGGTCATGGTCATCGACACGCAAGCCACCCCTGCCATGGCTCAGGACGTGATCGCGAGAATCCGGGCCATTACCGACAAGCCCATTCGATACGTGACGCTGACCCATTACCACGCAGTGCGTGTCCTTGGGGCTTCGGCCTACAAGCCGGATCACATCATTGCGAGCGAAGACACGCGCGATCTTATCGTCGAGCGCGGCGAGCAGGACTATCTGTCAGAGCACAAGCGCTTCCCGCGGCTGTTTCGAGATGTCGAGTCGATACCCGGTCTTACCTGGCCCAATATCGTTTTCCAGAACAGTATGAAGCTTTGGATGGGCGGCACCGAGGTGCACATCATGCAGCTTGGGCGTGGTCACACCAAGGGCGATACCGTGGTCTGGCTACCCGAGGAGCGGGTACTATTCAGCGGGGACCTTGTCGAATATGGCGCAACGCCTTATACGGGCGATGCCTACTTGGAGGAGTGGCCGCGGACACTTGATGCCGTGGCTGGTCTCAAACCCGTGGCGCTTGTGCCGGGTCGTGGCGATGCGCTGACCACGCCGGCCAAGATTCAGGAGGGCATACAGGGTACTCGTGACTTCCTCTCCCGCATGTACCGGTCGGTCCGGCAGGCGCGTGAAGCTGGCAAGCAGCTCGACGCAGCGTATCGCGAGACCTACGACGCGTTGAAACCTGAGTTCGGCCATTGGGTGATCTTCGATCATTGTCTGCCCTTTGACGTAAGCCGCGCGTACGACGAGGCCGGCGGTATCCGTGACCCGCGCATCTGGACGGCAGAACGCGACGAGGAAATGTGGCGCTCTCTGGAAGGCGCCTGACCATGGACGCACGCACCATCGCGAGTGAATTGAGACTGCGCGATCCCGATGCCTTCTATGCACGCCTGCTGACGTTTCATGATGGCCTTGACCTGGAAGCCAGCACGCGCCTCAACGCGACCATCATCCTGTTGATGGCCAATCAGATCGGGGACGATGCACTGCTGCAGCAGATCCTTGAGAGGGCGGCTGACCTCTGGAGGCAGGAAGAAAGCCAAGAGTTGGATATCAGTCCCTGATCAACCGCACGCTTCGCGAGGCTGCGACCTCGGGGCCAGTTGATGAGGCGACGTTGCGTCTAGTGCTGCGCGAGGCACTCAAGACGGGAGACGCTGGTGCAGCGCATCGTTCAGGAGCAGACCGCGCATCTCTCGCTGGGGCACTCACCTATCCCCGTACTGATCCGCATACGCATCCAGCAGCCGCCGGATCATCCGCTGATAAGAAGTGTGGTTACGTTCTGCCTCTGCCTTGAAAAAATCAACGCTACGACGGCTCAGCGAGATTGTCACCTTCACCGCTTCTTCGCCCGCAACAAGCTCACTTGGAGAGGGCAGGAAGTCCCGAACGACCTCAGCCTGAATCGGCTCATCGGTGTATTTGGTTTTCTTGCTCATAGATTCGCCTGCCCTTCGAAGCTGATTGCCATTCAGGACAATTACCCTGAATATGGCTAAAAGACCATACTTTTATCTGGATAATGGAGCTTGATTCGCAACAAGCCGCCTGAGAAGGCTGGCGAGTACGGTGGAGCTACATGAAAGCCACAGACTTCGATAAGAAGGTTGATGAAGGCAAGGAAGACATCATTGACGACCTTGATCTTTCGAGTGCGCGTCGCATTAACCAGGTGCAAAAGCGTATCAATGTCGATTTTCCGACCTGGGTGGTCGAGTCTCTTGATCGTGAGGCTGCTCGGATTGGCGTGACTCGGCAATCAATCATCAAGGTCTGGCTGGTAGAACGTCTGCAGGCTGAGGCTGCCAGCAGGCCGGTGGACAGTGACGGCTAGGCGAGACCGTAGCCGTCACCCCACCGCTATAGCAGAGCGTCATCGACCTTGCGCATCAGTGCCGCATGGTCGATCAGCTTCTGTGCCTGCTCCTGGACGTACGCCGCAATCTGCCCGACGAACGCCCGCTCATCGTCAACATAGTCCGTGGCGCGGGCCTGCGCCGGCGCGGCTTCGAGCGCGGCCTTGCCCATGCGGATCATCTCGCGCGCGAGAAGTGGTCGCGACGTGCCGGTCCGGTGCGCGAAGTCAGCCCACGCAAACGGGCTCACCTCGTGCAACCGGAACTCATCGCCATACGCCATCGCCATCTCGTGGTCGAGGTTGTCGTACTGCACCACGCTGACGAGGTCGTAGAACGGTGCAAGTGCCAGTCCGTCCGGACAGCAGAAGAACGATACGTTCTTGCCATGTGCATCGGCATTGCCGATCAGATACCCGAACAGAGCCCAGCGCAGTAATGACAGGCGGGTAACCGCCTTGCGCACCGTGTACTCACTGATGGAAAACAGACGCTCGAAACTCACGCCGTCGCGGATATGCCGGACATCACGACCGGCGCCAAAATTGCGCTCGTACTTATAGGAAACCGGGAAATTCACTGCCTGACAGGCGTCTATGATGTGCAGCCGACGCACGCCATCAGTTTCGCGAACGCGATCGAAGCGCTCAATCACGAGCACTGGATCCGGCAGCCTCAGAATTGAAACCACCGGCACTGTCAGCCCCAGCCGCGCGGCAAGCCTGGTGGCATAGTGCTCATTGGCCACCAGCATCGGCAGGCGATTTTCCGCAGGCTCGGGTTTCAGGATGTGTGTGGACGCAAGCGCGCCTTCGACGAGGTACATGCGATCCTGATCCGGATCCAGATAGACGGCCACCTTGTCCTGGTGCCCCGCGATGGAAAGGCGCACGCGCCCGTCCCAGGCCGCAAACGGAATCTGCGCGCGCTGCTTGATGCGCTCGCTGATCTCCTCGCGCCTGATTTCGCGCCGTGTGTCGATCTGATCTTGTGGCGCCAGGTCCTCGGGCAGAAAAGCAAGCGCACCCGAGGTCTCACGTCCCAGCTCGTGGATCAGTCCGTAGATGTTGTTCCTGGAAACCTGGTGCGTGGTCGTCACGACATCCAGTGCCCGTCCCTCGGGAAGCAGGTTCTCCAGAAAACGCCGCACCGTGCCCGTTGCGGCCGGTTGTCCGAATAGCAGGATATGGGGAGAGATCGAGTAACTCGTTTCCGCGGCTTCCCAGCCGGGATCGTAAACAAAC
>JAFIFN010000220.1 GCA_020832005.1 Gammaproteobacteria bacterium
CCGGGGGGGGCCTGACCCAGTGGCCTCAACACTTGCGCACGATGGTCAACCCGTCACCGATGGGCACCATGCTGAGCTCGATGCGCTCGTCGGCGTGTAACTGGCGGTTGAGGGCGCGCAGCGCGCGCGTATCGGCGTCGTCGCGCTCGGGGTCGGCCACCGCGCCGCCCCAAAGCACGTTATCGAACAGGATCAGCCCGCCGGGGCGAACCAGCGCCAGGCACAACGCGTAATACTCTGCGTAGCTTTCCTTGTCGGCGTCGATAAAGGCCAGGTCCCACTGGCCCGCCTCGCCCGCATCGAGACGCGCCTGCAGCGTCTCCGCGGCCGGGGCGATCCGCAGGCTGATGCGCCCGGCGACCCCAGCCTTCGCCCAGTAACGCCGGGCCACCCCGGTCGTCTCGTCGTTCACGTCACAGGCGAGCAGATGGCCGTCATGCGGCATCGCCAGGGCCATTGCCAGGCTTGAATACCCGGTGAAGACCCCGACTTCGATGATCCGCCGGGCCCCCGCGATCCTGACCAGCATCTGCATGAACTGCCCCTGCTCCGGCGCGATCTGCATGTTCGCGCCTGGCATGCGCGCGGTTTCCTCGCGTAGTCGACGCAGGATATCGGCTTCGCGTAACGAGACCTCCAGCAGGTACTCGTGCAGGTGTGACGTCAGCGTCAGGGTTTGTCTCGACATCAATCGACTCCACGCAGGTGGCTGCGGCGCCATCCTACTACGCATCCCACGTACAATGCCGCGACACCTGAGGAGCGCAGTATGAATGCAGACCCGCAGCAGCTGTACTGGCTGGTCGCCGCGCTCGTGCTGGCTGGCCTGCTGGCTGGCCTGCTCGCGGGCCTGCTCGGCGTCGGCGGCGGCCTGGTGATCGTCCCGGTCGTCTACCAGGTGTTACTCACCACCGGGGCGTCGGAAGAGCACCTGATGCAGGTGGCTGTTGGCACCTCGCTGCTGTTGATCGTCCCTACGGCGCTGCGCTCGGCACTGGGCCACCATCGCCGCGGCGCGGTTCTTGGGTGGCTGCTCCGTCGCTGGGCAGTGGCGCTCGTCTGCGGCGTGGTGGCGGGCGTCGTCGCCGCACATGTGCTCAGCAGCGGCGCACTGGCCCTGGTGTTCGCGGTGCTGGTCCTTGCCATGGCCGGATGGCTGACCTGGGCGCCCGAGAGCTTCCGCCTGGGCCGCGCCTTGCCCGTCGGCCCCGTCGCCCATGCCATTCCCGCCGGCATCGGCGGCCTGTCTGCACTGATGGGGATCGGCGGCGGCTCGTTGTCCGTGCCGATCATGACCGCCTACGGCATCCCACTGCTCCAGGCCGTCGGCACCTCGTCTGCCCTGGGCCTGATGATCGCCCTCCCGGGTGCCGCCGGCTTCATCATCGCCGGCTGGCAGATCGCAGACCTACCGCCCTACTCGCTCGGTTACGTCAACCTGCTGGTGGCCGCCTGCGTACTCCCAAGCATGCTGCTCGCCGTCCCGGCCGGCGTGCGCCTTGCGCACCAGGTGTCCGGACGAACCCTGCGGCTTGCCTTCGCGCTGTTCCTGGTCGTCACGGGGTTACGCATGGCGTGGGCGGGAATCGCGGGATAGCGCCGGGCCTCAGTGCTCGTTCTGGGCCACGTGCACGATCAACCCGTCCAGCGCTTCGGTGACCTCGATCTGGCAGGTCAGACGACTGGCATCATTGCGCTCGTAGGCGGCATCGAGCATGCAGTCTTCCATGTCGTCCATCCGCGGCAGCCGTTCCAGCCAGGCCTCATCGATGTAGGCGTGACATGTCGCACAGGCGCAGGCACCGCCACACTCCGCGACAATACCGTCGACATCGTTGTTGACGGCACCCTCCATGACCGTCAAACCGACCTCGACTTCGACCTCACGCCGACTGCCATCCGGCTGAATATAAATTACCTTGGGCATGCTGCTCACTTCAGAGTTACGGAAAACCGCGCGATTCTAGGGACTGGAACGGTCCTGCGCAAACCACCGCGACGCCTGTGACCATAGGCTGGTGGGACCCGACATAAAAAAACGGGCCTGCTCCGACAGCAGGCCCGTTATTCGGTAGGGCTAGAGATCAGCTACGTGCCAGCTGACGCTGGAGATCCTGCCGACGGGACACCTCGCGCTCAATGAACTCGATCCACTGATTCGCCGTGCGCCGGCTGCGATCATCCGTGCGTGCAGCCCGGAATGCCGTCTTGGCCGGCTCATATTGCTGAAGTTCGTACAGGCACATGCCCAAGACCACGTTAGCGGTATCTGGTCGCCGCAGACCGCCCCTGTCCAACCCGGCCCGGGCCGCATCAACACACTCCTGGTGCTGGTCGAGGTTCAGGTGCGACTGCGCGAGCTGCAGATACAGCTGGCCATCACCCGAGCGCCTCGCCGCCTCCTGCAGCGGAGGAATGGCCCGCCGGTCATCCTGAGCCATCATCCAGGCCTGCGACAACAGCCGGTAATTTCGCTCGTTGCGTTCCACGATGCCATCGGCCATGCCACGTTCGAGAATCTTGGCGCCCTTGAACGGCCCGCCGGACTGCAGGTACAGCTGCGCAAGCTGCACAATCTCGTTCTCGCGGTCCATGAGGCCTTCCTCATAGATCGCCTCGAGCACTGCCACCTGGCGCCGCTGCATGCCCAGCTCGCCGTACACCGCCGACAGATGCGTCCAGTACTCTTTTTTCGGCCAGCGCGTGACCAGCAACTCCAGGACTTCGCGCAGCCGCGCCGTGTCCTCCAGCTGGAAATAGCCGGCGCGAAGCAACCCGTACCATTCCTCACGCGCACCGCCGTCACGGTCACGCTCGGCAATCTCGATCGCGCGGTTGAGGTACTCGACCGACTGGCGGTACTGCTCGAGCTGATAATGCGCCACGGCAAGAAGGTAGAACGGGTCACCGCCAGGGTTCTCGGCCGAGGCCAACCAGCGGTTGCCATACTCCAACGCTTTTTCGTATTGCTCGGTGGCCATCGCCAGCTGCACCAGGGTCCACAGGGTATCGTTCATGAACCCCGTGGGCAGGTCGGGAAGTGCCACCACCTCCTCGAAAGCGCGCACCGCGGCCGTGAGGTTTTCCTGCTGATAATCGATCAGACCGGTGAAATAGAGGATTTGGCCGCGCTCGTAGCTGTTCAGATCCTGGATGGTGCGGATGCGATCCAACTCACGCCGCGCACCGGCATAGTCGTCTTCCTCGAGCCGCTCCTGTGCCCCGGACAGCCCCTGGAACACACGCTCACGCAGCGCCTGCACCTGCCGTGTTTCCTCTTCCTGTGCCACGGCACTGGCGACCGGCGAGAAGCCACCAGGCCCGGCACCGAGCAACAACGCGACGGCCGTAGCCAGTGCCGCAATCGCCGGGCGCCTACCGCTCCGGGGGGTTGCTGAAGTCTCCATGTCTGCCGCCTCCTCTCGCATCCGTCCTCGCACCACTGCCGTCAGTCCTCAAGCCGGAAGGTAATACGAAATCTGACCCCCGGCACATCGACGGGTTCCCCGTCGATGACCCGCGGCCGATACCGAAACCGCATCACGGCATCGGCCGCTGCACTTTCGAAGATCGAGTTGGACGATTCCACAACGATCGGATCTCGCACGGTGCCTTGTCGAGTCACGGTAAATTCCAGCGTCACCCATCCCTCGAGACCACGCATCTGGGCCCGGCGGGGATAATTGGGTGCCACCTGCACGATCGGCATGTACTCACCGTCGCTGAAGAAGCCGTCGCGGCCGATGTCCATATCATGGGATACCGTGGGGGCACTCACGCCGATCGCTGCGCCCGCCGCCATGTCCATGTCATCCATCTGCCGGTCCGGCTGGTCCGGCGGCGGTGCATCAGGCTCGGGTGGCCGCTCAGGGCGGTCCTCGCGGGTCTCGGTCTGCTCCTCACGCTGCACGCGCACGAAGTCCACAAACCTGAAGGTGCGCTCATCGGTCAGGGCAGGCACGCCCATGACGATCAGGTACTGCATCACCCACAACAGCGTGAAGGTGACGAAGGTACCCACCACCACGGAGATCAGGATTCTCACCATGCTTCAGCCCTCCTGCTCGATACCCGCCCCGCCAGGGGCGCCTGGCCTGTGCCCGCGGCGATCATCAGTTCTCCTGAGCCGCGATGGACACGTTGAACACACCCGCCTGCCGTGAAGCGTCCATGACCTGAATCAACGTTTCCGTCACGGCTTTCTTGTCCGCCTGGATGACCACCGAGCCCTCAGGGTTCTCGGCGTGCAGCCGCTCGATGTTGGCCCGGAGGGCACGCGGATCCACCTGCCGCCTATCGATCCAGATTTCGTTGTTCTCGGAAATCGCGATCAGGATGTTGGCCCGCTCCTGGCGCACGGCGGTCTGTGCATCCGGACGGT
>JAFIFN010000221.1 GCA_020832005.1 Gammaproteobacteria bacterium
CGGCGGCCTCGGACGCCTACAAGGTCAATCGCGAGCCCGGCATCATGTACGAGACGATCCAGCCGAACTGGTATGGCGCCTTCGGCGTCTTCGGGGGTGGCACGGTGTTCGACCGCGAAGTCGAAGAGGGCTGGGCGCTGTCCGGGCGCCTGACCGGCGCGCCGTATCTGGACGGCAACAACTACGTGCACATCGGCGCGGCGGTCAACCAGCGGCGTAATGCCGTCAACAAGGTCACCAACCGCTATGAGTCGGTGCGGTTGCGCACCCGCGAGGGCGCCCGTGCCATCGACGCGCGTCTGATCGGCCGCGACGATCTCGAAGGCGTCAGCAAGTTCACCCGCTACGGCCTGGAACTTGCCGCCGGCTATGGCCCGTGGGCCATGCAGGGCGAGTACATCTGGGTCGATATCGATCTCGATCGCGACGCGCTGGTCCGCGCGCTCGGCGCCAACGCCACCACCGAGAACTCCCTCACCCAGAAAGGCTGGTACGTCCAGGGCAGTTACTTCCTGACCGGTGAGCACAGCAACTACCGCGCCTTCTCGGGCGATTTCGGCCGGGTCACTCCGAACCGGAACTTCTCGCTGCGCGACGGCGGCTGGGGCGCCTGGGAGGCGGCAGTGCGCTATTCGGTGGCGGACTCACTGGAGCACACCCGGCCGGGCCGCGGACAGAAACTCCAGCACTGGACGGCAGGCCTCAACTGGTACCTGAACCCGGAAGTCATCTTCAAGTTCAACGTCATGTATCTCGAAGGCGAGCGCGACGTGTTCAAGGATGACGGCTGGGTGTATGGCGCCCGTTTCCAATACGAATTCTGATCCAGGCGAGGACTATTCATCATGAAACGACTCACACCATTGGCTCTGGCCATGGCGCTCGCCTACTCCGCCAGCGCCTCGGCCGCATTACTCAACGGCAATTTCGCGGAATACGATCCCCCTCAGGACGGCTCGACTGCAGGTTACGACCAGAGCGAAGGCCCACCCGGCTGGTACGTCACTGCCACGGTGAGCGGCGGCTCGGTGGTCTATGACGCCGCAGGCGCTGCGACCAGCGGTGGGTACTGGCTGTACGAGGCACCCATTACCAGGGGCTTCGGCGACAGCAAGTTCGAGCAGTGCGTCGCGGTGACCGACGCCGAGGCGCTGGAGATCAGCTACTCGGTGTTTGCCGACACGCCCACCGCGGACGCTACTGCACTGGGCATCCGCGTCAACCCCAACTTCTACGCAAACCTCGAGGACTGCCTGGAAGCACAGGTCCTCGACGCGGGTGGTAACCGGCTGAGCGATGGCGGCGCCCGTCCGAACGACGATGTCGACTTCACGCTGGGTGCCGATGACGGCAACCAGTGGATCGTGCGCACCCCTGATCAGGAACCCAATCTGCGTTACACCACAGCAGACATCCCGGACGGCACGCGCTTCATGAACCTCAGCATGCGCGCACGCGACAGGCCGGATGGTGGCCGGACCAATGTCAGCCTGCGACTGGACGACATCCGGGTCGTGCAGGGCGGCGTGGACCGCGTGATCAACGGCAGTTTCACGCATGCTCCGCTGTTCGACGGCGCCCCGCTGGTCACCGGCGGCGGCTGGGTCGTCAACCGCGGCGGCGACGCGGACCTGAAGGCTGCGGTCGGCCCGACAACTTTCGCGCTCTCCGGCGACAACGTGTTCTACTTCGAAACGCTGACCGGCAACTTCGGCTTGAACGGTCTCGACCAGTGTTTCTCCCTGGACGGGGCGGACATCCGGCCCTCACTGTTCGCGCTCACGCAGCGCCCGGACCCGGAGCTGCAGATCCGCGTCAACGTGGATTTCTTCACCGACGACAGCTGCACGACGGAAGCCGCGAGCGGACTGCGTATCCGGGAAGACTTCGTGCTTGATGGCGAGGCCGGCGAGTGGCTGCCACTGGTCGCTGGCACCAGCCGCGGACCTGGCGAGTACGCGGACGCCACCCATGCGCTGCTCAGCATTCGGGCACGTGACCGGACCAACGCTGCAGGCGATGGCCCCGGCGAGTTTACACGGGCCGTGGCTATCGATGATGTCAGCGTTGCTGCCGGCGTGGCCACGCCAACGTTCAGCCCGCCGCCCGGGTCCTTCGTCGATTCGGTGACGGTGACGCTGTCCTCGTCGACCGATGGGGCGGTGATCTACTACACCCTCGACGGCTCGGACCCGGACGACACCTCTGCCAACGTACCGAGCGGTGGCACGGTGGAGATCACCTCCAGCTCGACCCTGACGGCGCGGGCGTTCGCCGATGGCGAGTTCTCGGGTCCGCGTGCCGGTGACTACACCATCACCGCCCCGCCCCCGCCGCCGCCCCCGCCGCCGCGTGAGCTGAGCACCGGCTGCAGCGTGTCGGACCGGCCGTCGCCTCTGGACCCGACGCTGTGGGTACTGGCCGCGCTCGCCGCGGGTGGGCTGCTGTGGCGCCGCCGCCGCGACGCCCGGCAGGCCATGGCGCGCGACTGAAGCCGCACGCGACTGTCTGACAGTCGCTTAGCAGTCAGAGACCCACCCGCGGCAACGCGGGTGGGTTTTTTCATGCCCGACGACCGCGTGCGGCCTCCAGCCATGCCACCGCTTCCTCGAGCAGCGTCGCGGCTGGGTAGGTTGCGTCCAGCCGCCGCACCCATGGTGGCGGTGGCTCGAAGCGGCCCGCCACGGCGCGCGCGAGCCCCGGGCGTCGGTCTGGCGCCGGGTGCCCGTCGTCCACACCCGCCGCCAGACGCTGCTCCGCCAGGGCCACAGGGCAATCGAGCCACAACCCGACCCCCTGCGCCCCGGCGGCTTCGGCCACGGCAACCAGGCGGAGCAGCTCATCGGCTCGCGAGAAGGGCATGCCATCCACGGCGACGTCCTGGCCCGACCTGCACAGGCGCTGGACCTCGCCGAGCACCGTGGCGAACGCCACCGACTTTTCCCGGGCGCTGGCCTCGCCGTCGGGAAAACGCTGTGCCCGGATAAGGTCACGATCGACGATCGCAAGGCCGAGACGGCCGGCCAGTGCCCGGGCCAGCGTGGACTTGCCCGCGCCGGGCAGGCCGATCAGGGCGACCGCGAGAGGCCCCGGGGGGCGCGGAGCGGATACAGGCATGAGCGCGTTGTCGGTTGCAAAGGCTGCTAGAATTCTAGCCTACGGGCCCTTAGCTCAGTTGGTTAGAGCATCCGACTCATAATCGGTTGGTCGCAGGTTCAAGTCCTGCAGGGCCCACCAACTTCCATGGCCGGCAATGGGTTATGGGCGGGCGACCATCCGATTTTATGGGTTTTGGTCGGGGCATGGACGGCAGGGCCGACCTCCGTCGCCACACGATCGGACTCGGCAGGCCTTGATGCACCCCCAAGCCCGGGGATCCACCGAGTCGGCCCGGAGTGGGCGCAGGCGCCGCGCTCGCGCTGCCGGAATCACTTGCCCCGAGGGGCGGGCCCGAGTGCCGGACTCGCGCGCGGTGAAGTTCGGCCAGCGAAAAACGCCGCCGAAAAGGGGCTCAGAGAGTGCCCGCACGGGCGCAATAGGCACGCAAAAGCTGGCTTACCAACTTGTATGCAGAATCGCGGTCATCGCCGCCCCTAAGCCATCTATTACGTTCGTCCTGCGAAGGGCGATGACCTCCATGAGCTAGGCTTCTGCTCCTGAGTTTGTTGAATTCCTTGGCCTGCAAAGTCCAATGACCAGAAAGGCCCAGCCCTAATGCCAATAGCTCGATTTTGTCATTTAGCGCTCTCGCATCGAGTCGAGAAAGGTCAGACTGCGCTCGCTCTATAGCTCTCGTTTTGTTCAACAGTCCTGTGTCTTTCCCTAGCGCGCACGCTAATCGGCGAATAACGTCGTTCTTCTTGGTGTCTATGTTGTCAGCTGTTGGGCCACCAAAATCAGCTTTGTGCGCTAGTACCTCCACAGCACGAAAGTACGTTAGCAACGCTGCTTCATCATCGTGCTGGCTTCTGGAAACCGTCTCTTGCGTTATAGCATCGTGAAATAGGGACGCCGCTTTGGCCGCGGTTTCGTCACGCAGTAGGCAGCGGTACACGACCTGCGCGTCAAATCGTTGTTGCTCAGTCAATTCCGAAGGAGTGTGCAACATAAAAGTCGTTGTGAGTATGTTGCTTATCTTTGCCCCGGTTTGTTGCTGTGCTTCTATGACCTCTATCTGGTATGGGACGAAGTGAGATTGGAGCGATAGCGATGTTCGCAAATAGACAGCGCTTTGTCGCTCGACTCGGCGTACGGCCTCAGCGTGCGACTCCGCGTAAGCGTCCGGCGAGCGCCGTCTTGACGATTATGCCGGGTTGATCTCATCGAC
>JAFIFN010000034.1 GCA_020832005.1 Gammaproteobacteria bacterium
TGCGCACTTCGACGCCGTCGCCGGACATATCGATCGAACTGACCACCTTGTTCAGCCGGACTTCTTGTGCCAGGGCGTTGGCCATGGCCTCTGGCAGGCGCTGGGTTCCGCCGGCGACCTCGTTGTATGGAAAGGCTGCATCCGCGCCGACGCCGTAGGTGCTTTGCGAGTCACTGTCGGCACCCTCCATGCCCCATTGCAGCCGCCGGATATCGCGCAGGTATGCCAGCGCCGAGGCCGAAGACAGATCGAAGGCGTTGATCGTGATATCCATGAGGCGAATAGCCTCGTCAGAGGCGCCACGGTCACGCAGATAGCTTTTCAATGGCACGTCGTAACGGGCGAATTCAGCTTCCGTCCAGTCGGCCGGATCGGGCAGGGGGTTTTGTGTCGACATGTAATGGAACTCGAGCGCGCCCGGCTGGATGGAACGCTCCCGGCCAACGGTCAGGTTGGCGGGCGACTCGGGCCAGTCGGCCGATGCCATCAGCGTCCCGTTGACGTAATTGCCCATCCGCGCGCTCGGGGTCACAGGCACGAGGGGTACCTCCAGCCGTGACACCAGGTCGCGCAGCCGCGCATAAAACGGTCCGATCGTCTGGCCACCCGCATTCGTTGGCCCCACCGGCAGATCGAAGGTCCGCGTCCGGCCGCCCACGTGGTCGGCCGCTTCAAGGACCACGACGCTGAAGCCCATCTCTTCGAGCAGCAGCGCGGCGTTCAGCCCAGCCAGGCCTGCGCCGATGACGATGACATCGGCTTTGTCGGTGGCCAGCGCCGGGCGCGCCAGCAGCGACCCGACCATCGTTGAGGTCAGCGCGACATTGAATCCGCGACGAGTGATGTTGTTGATGATCCGCTTCGGCATGATTTTCAGTCTCCGTTGAAACGCTTACCGCGGGCGAGCAGCTCGGCTGTGCCGAGCAATTCGTTGAGACCCGCAAAATCGTACATGCGATCGCGGAAGGCCTCGTTCGAGCCCGCAGCGCGCAAATTGGCGTAGTAATCCCCGGCCGCCCGTGCCAGCGCACGCACGATACCGCCCGGGAATATCACGATCGCGTAGCCGAGTGCTTCAAGCTCGGCGGCATTGCTCACCGGCGTACGACCGCCCTCGACCATGTTCGCCAGCAGCGGCGCCCGACCGTGAAAATGCCCGGCCGCGCGTTGCAGCTCGTCGAGCGAGCGGGGCGCCTCGATGAACAGCGCGTCGGCGCCGGCTTCGAGGTAGCGCTCGGCACGATCGATCGCCGCATCGAATCCCTCGACGGCGATGGCGTCGGTGCGCGCGATGATCAGGGTGTCGGCGCTGCGCGCCTCGGCCATGGCTGTGATCTTGCCGGCCATCTCGGCAGCCGGCACCAGCGCCTTGTCGCTCAGATGACCGCAGCGCTTGGGATACGCCTGGTCCTCGACCTGCAGTGCCGCGGCGCCGGCGCGTTCGTAAACCCTCATCGTGCGTTCGGCATTGAGCGCGTTGCCGAAGCCGGTGTCGGCATCGACGATGATCGGGACCTCGACGCGGTCGCGGATCAGCATCAGCGTATCGGCCATCTCCGACATCGTCGCAAGCCCGATGTCGGGCCGGCCCAGGCGCGTGTAGGCTACAGTGGCCCCGGACAGATAAAGTGCCTGGAAACCGGCGGCCTCGGCGAGCGCGCCCGTCAGTGCATCAAAGATGCCCGGGGCCACGAGGATCTCGGGCGCCGCCACCAGCGCACGCAGTGCGCTCATGTGCCCGATCCGCGATGCACGAGCATGATCAGAGGCTCCATCTGTATTCCGTATAAGACAGCTTGTGGGTACTATATGGAACAAATGGCCGCCAGTGCAAGCGCACAGGGGCGCGGCGCCTAGCCGCCCCGGGCGAGACCGCCCGACACTGCCGAAGCGAGCACGCAGATGCCACGACGCATGAACGGCGCGACCCCCACCGGCGAGAAAGCGCGACGCCTGTATCTGATGCTGCGCGAGGACATCCTGCGCGGCAACTACCCGGAAGGCACCCGTCTGCCCGGTGAGCAGCGCCTCGCCGCCGGGCATGATGTCAGCCGGGTCACCGTGCGCCGGGCGCTCGAGGCGCTCGAGGCGGACGGTCTGATTTCCCGGCGCGCGGGCAGCGGCACGCAGGTGCGCGTCGGTGCGACACAGCGCACGCGGATTTCGGCGGACTTCGCGACATTGATGCCGCTGCTCGTGGAGATCGGCCGGGCGACGCAGGCACGCCTGCTGTCCTGCGTCTACGCGCCTGCGCCGGCAAGCGTGGCGGCGGCGTTGATGCTGCCGCCGCCCGCGCGCGTGCAGACGGCGGTGCGCCTGCGCACGCTGGAGGCACAGCCCTTCTCGCATCTGACGACACATGTGCCGGAAGACATCGCCAGCCACTTCTCCGAGGCTGATCTTGCGACCACGCCGTTGTTCCGGTTGCTGGAGAGAAGCGGGGTGAAGATCGACAGTGCCGAGCAATCAGTGACGGCCACACTGGCGGCGCCGGAAGTCGCCGAGCTGCTGGAGGTTTCCGTGGGGGCGGCGCTGCTGTCGATCGAACGGGTCGTGCTCGATGACACGGGCCGAGGCGTGGAATACCTCTCGGCGCTGTATCGACCCGACATGTTCCGCTTCGAGATGACGCTGAACCGGATCAGCGATGGCGAGTCCGGGCATTGGGCGCCGTTGGTCAGCGAGCCGAAAGACAGCAGCGTGACCGAACGATGAGCGGGCAAACCCTGTTCGACAAACTCTGGGCGTCGCATGCGATCCGCACCGAAGATGACGGCACAAGCCTGCTGTGGGTGGACAGGCACCTGCTGACAGAGGGCTCGCACCATGCGTTCGGCAAGCTCGCAGAGCGCGGCCTTGAACTGGCCGAACCCAGCCTGACATTCGCGGTTGCCGATCACTACGTGCCCACCCGCACGCAGCTCAAGGCGCAGTGGAATGCCGACAGCCGTCGCATGATCGACACGCTCGAGCGCAATGCCGCAAGGCACGGACTGCGGCATTTCGGACCTGCCGATCCGCGCCAGGGCATCGCGCATGTGATCGGCCCCGAGCAGGGGCTCACACTGCCCGGGCTGCTGATTGTCTGCGGCGACAGCCACACCTCGACGCACGGCGCATTCGGCACGCTGGGCCTCGGTATCGGCGCCACCGAGGTGGCGCACGTGATGGCAACGCAAACAATCCGGGTTGTCAGGCCGAAGACACTGCGCATCCGCTTCGACGGTATGCTCGGTCCAGGTGTTGGTGCGAAAGACATGGCCCTGGCGTGGATCGCGCAGATCGGCGCCGATGGCGCGCGCGGGCATGCCATCGAGTACGCTGGAGACGCTGTCACAGCGTTATCCATGGAAGGCCGCATGACCCTGTGCAACCTGTCCATCGAGGGCGGGGCGCGACTCGGCATGGTTGCCCCGGACGCCATCACCATTGCCTATGTCGAAGGCCGTACTTACGCGCCGGCAGGCCCGCACTGGGATGCGGCCGTGCGTGAATGGACGGAACTTCGCAGCGACGAGGATGCAGACTTCGACGCCGAACTCGTGCTGCAGGCCGGGGACATCGCCCCGTTCGTGACCTGGGGCACCAGCCCCGACGACGCGCTGCCGATCACCGCCTGCCTGCCGGACCCGGCAACCCTGCCTGCGGACAAGGCCGAAAAGGTGCGTGAGGCACTCGACTACATGGGCCTCGAGGCGGGTCGACCGCTGGCCGGCACTCCGGTGGACCAGGTGTTCATCGGCTCCTGCGCGAATGGTCGCATCGAGGACCTGCGGCTGGCTGCACGGGTGCTTGAGTCACGCAAGGCCTGTGTGCCCGGACTCGTCTCGCCCGGCTCATCGCTGGTCAAGGCCCAGGCCGAGGCCGAGGGGCTGGACCGGGTTTTCCGCGAAGCGGGTCTGGAGTGGGCGGGCTCCGGTTGCTCGATGTGCGTGGGCATGAACGGGGACATCGTCGCGCCAGGCAAGCGCTGCGCTGCGACCAGCAATCGCAACTTCCGCGGCCGGCAGGGGCCCGGCGCACGTACCCACCTGATGTCGCCGGCAATGGCGGCCGCCGCCGCGGTCACCGGTGAACTCACCGACGCGCGGCAACTGCTGGAGGACCGGCTGTGAAGTCGGGATGGACGACGCACCGGGGCATCGCGGTGGCCTTGCCGATCGAGGGCATCAACACCGATCAGCTGATGCCGGCACGCTTCATGTCAACGCCACGTGATCAGGGCTATGCGAAGTACCTGCTGCACGACCTGCGCCGGGATTCAGGCGGTGAACTGGCTCCGGACTTCCCGCTGAACCGTCCCGAGGCTGGTGATGCCTCGATCCTGGTGGCACGGCGAAACTTCGGTGGTGGTTCCTCGCGCGAGGCGGCCGTCTACGCGCTGGTCGATGCCGGGATCCGTGCCGTCATCGCACCCAGTTTCGGTGACATCTTCGCCGGCAATGCGGCGAACAATGGCCTGCTGGCGGCGCAGGTGACCGAGCAGGATGCCGGACGGCTTCTTGCGGCGCTTGAATCTGCACCGGCGCCGGCCGACGTAGACCTGGAAGGTGGCAGCATCACGATCCGCGATCTTCGCGTGGCTTTCAACGTGGACGAGGTGCGGCGTTTGAAAATCATCAACAACTGGGACGATATCGACCTGACCCGCAATCACTCAGCGCAGATCGCCGCGTACCGCAAGCGTCTTCAGATTACCCGGCCCTGGGTGTTCCCGCGCGACTGAAGATGACAACGCTCGTGATCAGGCAGCCGCGCCGGCGGCGGGGCCGCCTGCGTGCCGGCACTTATTCAGCCGCGACCTCAGCCACGGCGTTCTCGCCATCTTCGGGCCATGTACCCTCGAGCACCAAGCGCGCAAAGTTGTCGAACAGACCCGCGGTCAGCTCGGGGTCATCCTCTGCGAACATATGGCCAAGCCCGTCAATCTTTACCACGCGCACAGGTGCGTTTTCCAGGTAGGCCTCGTAGCGATCAGCCTCGCTGTAGGGCAGGATGCTGGCGCCGCCCCAGAGCACAAGTGTGGGTTGGGTAACGCTTGCCAGGTAGCCGGGGGCATCGCCGATCTGAAAATGCTTGAGGCCGACGGCGTTGTCAGGTCCGCGCCCGCGCATGTTGTTCATCAGGAAGAACCGCTCCACGAGCTCCGGCGTCACGATCTCGTCGTTGTAGTGGAGGTTGTTCGCCACGCCCTGCCAGAATCCGCGCGAACGATAGCGCTCTCTCAACCACTGGCGCACCGGATTGGGCAGCGGCTGATTGATCTCGCCGCCCGGCGCCCGCGGCAATCCGCCGGCATTGGCCAGCATCAGCCCGAGCACCCGTTCGGGGCGTTCGGCGGCATCGCGATAGGCCATCGGCGCGGCAAACGAGGTACCGACAACGAAATACCGGTCGACACCAAGTTCGTCGAGCAGCGTACGGGCAATCATCAGGCGGCGCTCGATGGTGAAGTCGGTTTTCTCGTCGGGTCCGCTCAGGCCATAGCCGTTCACATCAAAACGAATCAGGCGGTAGCGGTCCGACAAGGCCTCTACCCAGCCATCGTAGAAATCCAGACTGCCGAAGTTGCCGTGCCACAGCAGCACCGCCGGTCCCTGACCGGTGACTTTGTAATGCAGGCGCAAGCCGTCGATGTTGATGAACCGGGAGTCGTCGGCGATATACCGCGCCTCCACGGCCGCCCGGCGCGGGTTCCAGAGCTGGAATTCGATCGACGCCACGACCACCGCGATGACCGCCAGTATTGCGATCAGTGCAAGCTTCCAGCGCATCAAGTGCCCCCTTTTTGTTCGCTAACGCGGCCCCGATCGGCCCCCCGCGCGGCCGCAGCGGCCGGATGGTGCGCCTCGATTATAGGTATCCAATACGGCGCAAAGCGGCCAACAGGTGGTCGCGTCCACTGGCGTGGAAACTACGCATGTATGCCCCTGATCTATGCTCCATAGAGGTAATTTCAGCGCGTCACGCGTGGGTAATCACGGGGGCAGACATGCATCAATCGACCGATAAACGTGAGCAAACCCCAGGCCAGGTGTCGCGTCGCGGGTTTCTGCAGGGCACGGCCGCCGCCGGCGCCCTGGTGCTTGGGCTGCGGCTCGATGGCGTAGTCAGTGCGGGTGAGCATGCGGGCGAAGGCCGGTTCAGTGCCTTTCTGGAGATCACCGAAGACGGTGCGATCCGCATCACGACGCCGACGTCGGAGCTCGGTCAGGGTATCCACACCAACCTGCCGCGCATTCTTGCCGATGAACTCGATGCCGACTGGGCCGATGTCGAGGTCGTGATGCCGCACGCTGATGCTGCGTTCGTCAGCCCCATCACCGGGCGCCACCGCACCGCCAACAGCGAATCGGTGGCGATCTATTTTGAGCAGCTGCGCACCGTGGGCGCCGCAGCGCGCGAGATGCTGATCGCAGCTGCTGCGCTGCAATGGGATGTTCCCGCGGAAGAGTGCCGTACCGGGCTCAGCCATGTGCGCCATGAGCCCAGCGGCCGCGAAGCCGGCTACGCAAGTCTCGCAGCGGCAGCCTCGGCCATGCCCGTGCCGGAGGAACCACGCAAGAAGCGGCCGGAAGAATTCACGCTGATCGGCAAGCCGATCCAGCGCAAGGATCTGCGAGACACCGTCAGCGGTCGCACGGTATTCGGCATCGACGTACGCCAACCCGGCATGCTATATGCAGCGCTGCGCACGCCGGCACAGGCGGCGGCAGGCGTGAAGCGATTCAATGCCGACAGCGTGATGGGGATGCCCGGCGTGGTGGCCGTGACCGAGGTCGATGGCGGCGTGGCCGTGATCGCCGAGGGCTTCTGGCAGGCGCGCCAGGCCGCCGAGGCACTGGACGTCGAGTTCACCCAAGGTCCGGCCGCCGGGCTGGATACCGAGTCGATGCGCGAGGTGCTGCAACAGGCCCTCGACGATGATGAAGCTGCCGTACCGTTTCCCGATGTCGACACCCAGAACCCCGGTTCCCCGCCCCGGCCGCTCGACCGTGCCGCGAGCGAACAGGCACTGGCGCAGGCGCAGCAGACGCTCACGCTGGATTACGAGGTGCCCTATCTTGCGCACCTGACCATGGAGCCGATGGTGTGTACCGCCCAGGTCACCGATGAGGCCTGCCGACTCTGGGTGCCCAGCCAGCAGCCGGATCGGGGCCGGGAAGCGGCGGCGGCGATTACCGGCCTGCCGCTCGAGGCGGTGACCCTGAACATCACCCATGCCGGCGGCGGCTTCGGACGCAAGTGGGAACTGGATTTCCTGCGCCAGTCCGTGCAGGCCGCCGCAGCCGTCAAGGGTCGGCCTGTGCAGTTGCTGTGGACCCGCGAGCAGGACGTGCAGCATGACTTCTACCGCCCGGGTTTTGCGGTGCGCACGCGCGTGGCCCTCAGCGAAGGGCGTATTGCCGGCATGTACAGTCGCATCAGCGGCCAGTCGATCTGGGGCTTTCAGAAACATCCGATGCTGCGTCCCGGCATGGCCGATCCGACCGCCGCCGCACTGCTGATCTATGACATCTACGACTTCCCCAACAAGTACATCGACTATGTCGAGGTGCCGTGGAGTATCCCGGTGGGGCTGTGGCGCTCGGTCACGTTGTCGCAGAACGCATTTTTTGCCGAATCCGCGATCGATGAAGCTGCCGCAGCCCTCGAGCGCGATCCCTACGAACTGCGCCGTGATCTGCTCGCGGCCCATCCGCGCATTCTCAAGGTACTGGATACGGCGGCCCAGCGCGCCGGATGGGGCGACCCGCGCCCTGAAGGCCGGGGTCTGGGCATTGCCATCAGTCATGGCTTCGGCTCGATCTGCGCCCAGGTCGCCGAGGTCTCGATCGAGAATGATCGCCTGCGCGTCCATCGGCTGACCTGCGCCTTCGACTGCGGCCGGCAGATCGACCCGGACATGATCCGCGCGCAGATGGAGGGCGGGATGATCTACGGGCTTTCCGCAGCCTTGCGTGGAGACATCAATTTCCGCGATGGCGCGGTCGTGGAAAGCAACTTCCACGACCAGCCGATCCTGCGCATCCAGGAGACACCCGAGTTCGTCATCGAATTGATCGACAGTGATGCAGCACCGGGTGGGGCCGGAGAGGCCTCGGTGCCGGCCGTGGCCCCGGCCGTGGCCAACGCGATATACGCTGCCAGCGGTCGGCGACTCCGGCGACTGCCGTTTTCGGCCAGTGGCCTGCGCTCGGCCTGAGCAAGGCCGGCGGCGATGTCCGCGCCGGGCGCATTTTTGCGCAACAGACAGGCTGGCTGCAGGATGGACATCCCGGCAACCAGCCCGGCCGCAGCCAAGGGCAACGCGGTGCACTTGCGTTAGACTGGTGCTTAAAGCCGCGGATTTAACGTTCCGGTTGTGTGATGCCGCGGCACAAGGGATAAAGCATGGCAGAGAAAGACATTACGCGTCTGGCGACGCCCCGCCGGGCGATTCCCGACGAGTCCCCGGAGGTGGGGCGGCTGTCTGCGATGGTGCTGGCGCTGCTCGGTGAGCTGACAGTCACGCGTGAACGCCTCGACAGCGTCGAGCGTCTGCTCGAGTCTGCGGGCATCCTGCGCCAGTCTGACATCGAGGCCTTCGACCCGCAGGGGGCCGCGGCGGTGGAGCGCGAGAAGTTGCGCCGGCGCCAGATCGGCAAGGTCATGCGACCGTATCGCCTGGATCTGGAGAAGGCATTGGCAGAGGTCCAGCACAAGCTTGCAGAAGCCGATGCGGTACTCGAAGAGGAGGTGACGAAGTGACTCATCCCATGATGCCGGTGGCCACACATGATGAGCGCGCCGAGCAGTGCTTCGTGCGCGATCTGAAGATCTGGATGGCCGAGGAAATCGATCCGCTGCAGCGCAAGCTCGTCGAGGCGACCAGCGAGGCCTTGCCCGAGCTGAGCGGCCTGGATATCGGCCCATTGCGCAAGAAGCTGCTGGCCCAGGACGTCTATCGGTCGTGGTTGAGCTTCCGGCGCACCTCACAGGAAATGATGTGGGATGCAGTGGGGACATCCATCGATCGGCAACTCGACGAGCTCACTGCGAAAGCCGACGTCACGGAGCCGCTGGGTTCGGTCACGATCAATCCCGACTTCAAGCCGCCGCGCTATATCGCCGCGCTGGACGTACACATGATGCCGGGTGGCTACACGCATGACCGCGGTGAAGGTGATATTCGCCAGGGTGCGATGATCGACCGTGGTGGCGCTGTGTACATGCTCGGTCGCAATGGCGGGCTGATGAATGACATTCGCGGCCACACCACCGCCCAGCACCTCTTCGAGGTCTACCCGGATCTGGAGCCGAAGAAGATTCTTGATCTCGGTTGTGCCATTGGCGCCAGTACCGTGGCAGTTGCCAGCTATTTCCCTGATGCCCAGACCTACGGTGTGGACGTCGGCGCGGCGATGCTGCGCTATGCGCATGCCAGGGCCGAGCATCTCGGGCAACGTGTCCATTACGTACAGGCCAATGCCGAACACACGGACTTTCCTGACGAGTCGTTTGACTTCGTCTATTCCTGCGTGCTCCTGCACGAGACTTCAAAAGCCGCTGCACGAAAGATCTTTGCCGAGTGTCATCGTCTGCTGCGACCCGGTGGCGTTGTAATTCACTGCGAGGTACCGCCGTCACCGGAAGGCAGGAGTGTCTGGACCAAGGTGCTCGGCGACTACGAGTCTCTGTATAACAACGAGCCGTTCTGGCGTGGCGTACAGAAACTCGACCTGGTTGGCTTGATGCGTGAGAGTGGTTTCAGCGACGTCAAGCATGGCTTCCAGGCCTCTACGGCCAAGGCCTCCCGTGACGCCGCTAAGGGCTTCTCGAGCGAAAGCTCCGGGGTTTTTCGCTGCTGGATGATGGTTTCGGCGCGCAAGTAGCGTGTGGCCCTGACGGTATCCCTGCGAGGGCGCGGCGCGGGGTCCGTTCACAGCGCGCGCAGCGACTGCGCCGCCGCCACCAGCGTGGCGTCATCCTTGGCGAAGCAGAAACGCAGCACCTGGTCGCCCGGCGGGTCACGATAGAATACCGAGACTGGAATCGATGCGATGCCGTGGTCGATGGTCAGGCGCCTGGCCAGCCCCACGTCCGGTTCATCGCTGATTGACGAGTAGTCCAGCAGCTGGAAGTACGTGCCCGCGGCGGGCTGAAAGCGGAATCTCGAATCCTCGAGCAGGCTGCAGAACCGGTCACGCTTGCGCTGGTAGAAGGCCGGCAGATTCAGGTGGTGCTCGGGATGCGCTGCCAGGAAGTCCGCCAGCGCCAGCTGCACAGGGGTGATGGAGGTGAAGGTGACGTACTGGTGCACCTTGCGAAGCTCTGCCGACAGCGCTGCCGGTGCGACGCAGTAGCCGATCTTCCAGCCGGTGACATGGTAGGTCTTGCCGAAAGACGACACCACAAAGGCGCGCGCCGCTAGGGCAGGGCGCCGCAGCAGGCTCTGATGCTCGGCACCGTCGAAGATAATGTGTTCGTAGACTTCGTCGGAGAGCAGCAGCGCATCGTGGTCTGCGAGCAGCAGTTCCAGTGCGTCGAGGTCCTCGGCGGTCAGGATGCTGCCGGTCGGATTGTGCGGGCTGTTGAGGATGATCAGGCGTGTCTTCGCGCCAAGCGCATCGGCCACGGCATTCCAGTCCGGGCGATAGTGTGGCCGCAACAGCGGCAGGCGGATACAGCGTCCCTGCGCGAGTGCCACGGCAGGTTCGTATGAGTCGTACGCCGGATCGAAAATGATCACCTCGTCGCCCGGGCGCACCACCGCGTGGATCGCACAGAACAGCGCTTCGGTGGCCCCGGAGGTGACTGTGACCTCGGTATCGGGATCGAGTCTGTGCCCGTACAGCGCCAGGTTCTTTTCTGCAATCGCTGCTCGCAGCGAGGCGACCCCCGTCATCGGTGCGTACTGGTTGTGTCCGTGATTGAGGTAATGGGTGACGCGCTCGCGCAGCGCTTCTGGTCCATCGAAGTCCGGAAAGCCCTGGGAGAGATTGAGTGCGCCGTGCTCTGCGGCCAGCTGTGACATCACCGTGAAGATGGTGGTGCCGACCTCCGGCAGCTTGCTGTCCAGCATGTCCCTCAAGACTTTGGTCTGGCCGCTACGCAAGCGGGCCTGTCGCCGGCCGCGTTGCCGCGTTCGCCTCTTCCGGCAAGCCCGCAACCGGTTCGGCGGTCGCGTTCTTGAGCATCTTCTGGTCGAGGCGATAGAACGCAAGCGTGATCATGCTCAGCAGCGCCAGTGCTGCAGGGATCAGCGATACACCCATGAGAATGCCGAACAGCACCTGCGGTTCCTGAACGGCATCTCGCGGAAGGTCGCGGTTGAAGCCCACGTAGGCCAGTATCCAGCCCACCAGCAGGGGGCCGAAGGCACCCGAGAACTTCTCGACGAAGCTGTACATCGCAGCGTAAGTGCCTTCGCGGCGCATGCCGCTGCGGCGCGCATCGAGGTCAATGGTGTCGGTCAGCATGGAGTTGGCCAGCAGGATGTTGCCACCCAGGCACATGCCGACCAGCACCGCGCGGGCGTAGTACCAGATCAGTGGCTCGCCAGGGCCTGCCGGAATCCAGCTCAGGCAATAGATGATGAAGATCACGGTCGACACCATGTAGCCGTTGCGCTTGCCGATGTGTCTCGACAGTTTCACGAACACCGGCATCATCAATATCGTCACGATGGTGTTGATCAGCGCGAAGACGGCCAGGTTGGCCAGGTCGATTCTCAGGTAGGCGGTGATGAAGAACAGCGTGGTCGCACCGATACTCGCGATGCCCAGCAGTTGCAGCGCCTTGGTGGCAATCAGCCACATGAACGGCTTGTTGGTCAGCACCAGCTTGACCTGGACGCCAACGCTGTGGATCGAGCGCGTGCTATAGGTGAAGCGTGCCTCACGGGTGCCGAAATAGCAGGCCACCATCGAGGCAAAGATGATGCCGGCAAACAGGATGGCGACGACCCGATACGCCTCGCGACCCTCGCCGAAGACCTGCAGCAGAATGGGTGCCAGTGCGCCCGCGATCGAGGATCCCACCGAGATGAATACCACGCGATAGGAGTGCAGCGAAGAGCGCTCATGGTAGCCGTCGGTCATCTCCGCCGGCATGGCCATGTAGGGCACATTGAAGATGGTGTAGCCCAGGGTGTAGAGCACCAGCACGCCAAGGACGTAGATCGAGGTGATGGTCTGGCTGCTGAACTCCGGGATTGTGAACAGCATGGCGAACGACAGCGCTGAGAGAAACGCACCGAACACCAGGAAGGGTCTGCGACGGCCGCGGCGGAATTTCACCCGGTCGCTGATCATGCCCATGATCGGGTCGGTGGCCACGTCCACAAGCTTGGAGATGAACACCAGCGTACCGGCGATGCCGGGGTCCAGCCGCACCACGCTGACCAAGTAATAGAGTATGAGGATCGTGACGCTGTTCATCAGCACGGCCGAGCCCAGTGCCCCGGTGCCCCACGCGAGCTTCAGACGGACCGGCAACTGATCGATCTTCGCGCCCATGCTGCTCATGTTGATTTGCTCCGAATTGCGTATCGCGAGTGCGAGTTCGAGTCCGTTGACGAATGCCAAGCCGTCGAGAATAGATTAGCTGTGAGTTCTACCGGGTTGCGAGTATGCGTGCGCAACCGCTGGGTGGCCAGTGCCGCGAGTTCTGCGGGCTGCGGCGTAAGTCGCTCTATGCGTTAAACGTATAGTCAAGAACGTCAAAGTTATTCGACCCTCCAGTGGCATTTGGGATAGGGTCTGAGTGATAAGCTGAAGGTGGTGGTCCGTCACCCAACGTATCAGCCATCTGGGAGAGGAGAAATTCGGTGAACGACGAATCGCAGTTCAATGGTCGCCCGACGTACACCGCGCAGGCCATCAAATCCGACACGGAATCCATGGTGTTTCTGGGCAATCCGCATATCGACAACCTGGTGTCGATCGTCATCGCGCTCGGTGCCGAGATCTGGGAGTCCAGACAGCGCATGCTGATCATCGAGCGGCTGTTGGAAAAGGAAGGTCGCGTCACCGAGGAGATGATCGAGCAGTACGTTGCCAGCGACGAGGAGTTCGAGCTCTGGGAGGCCAAGAAGGCAGAGATGACCCAGCGGGTCTACTCGGTACTGGCGCGCGACACCAGCAAGGCCAAACCCTTCAACTCACCATTCCCGTACTGAAGGCTGGATTATCATGATCAAGCGCAGAACGATTCTTGGCGCGGGCGCGATGCTGGCAACCGCCGCTGCAACGGCCCCGCGCGCTCAGGCCCAGCAATTGGGGGTAGGGGGTCCGCAACCACTTGGTGAGCGCACTGACACCCCTGGCGAGGTCTATCCGCCGGGCACGCTCGCACCGCGCGGGCGTTTCGGGCGCTACGAGCGGCTGCCGACGCTGGAACTCGAAAGTCGGCAAAATTTCCTTCGCTCATTCCGCCGCTACGTCAACCTGTCGCTGTCGCGCAGTGCCGCCGAGCGTGCCAATGAGGTGCTACGCGAAAACGACTTGCCAACTGACAAGCCGATTCCGGAGGCGCAGGCCATTGAGCTGCTGATGGACGAACCCCTGATGCAGATGGCCAGCCGTGCATGGCTGTCGGCGCAGGAACAGACCTGGGGCGGTTTGAAGCAGCACTACGAAGGCGAGATGGACAGATATCTCGCCGAGATGGAGGCGGTGGAAGACTATGGCCCCGTTCTGGAACTGAATCCGGATCTGGATATTCCCGACTATGCCAGGCACGAGATCCACATCATGCCGGGCGGATATATCGGCAACCCCATCGCCGGCTATATGTACCACTACGGCACCAATGGTTTCTACATGGGCCGCAACGACAATGACGAGGTGCAGATCCGGGCGGCCCAGCGCCTTCCCGTGCCAGCTGACGGCAAGGTTCTGCGTATCCTCGACCTCGGGACCAGTGTCGGCCAGTTCGCCATGGCGCTGAAGGATCGTTTCCCGAACGCCGAGGTGTGGGGTCTTGACGTCAGTGGTCCGCTGGTGCGGTATGGTCACCTGCTTGCAAGCGAGCGCGGCATTGACGTCAATTTCGTGCAACGGCTGGCCGAGGACACGAAGTTTCCGGACAACCACTTCGACCTGGTCACCAGCTATATCCTGCACCACGAGGTCGATCCCGAGGCTACCCGCAAGATCTTCGAGGAAGCCTACCGCATCACCCGCCCAGGCGGCGTGTTCTATCCTGTGGACTTTCCGCAAGTCGACGCGCAGGAGCGCACCGCCCATCGCATGTATCGCTACTACATGGATCACCGGTGGAATTGCGAACCCTGGACGCCGTTGTGGCAACGCTGCAATCCGCAGCAGCTGCTGCGCCAGGCAGGCTTTTCGCTGAATACCGAGGGGCCCGTCGTGCTCCCTGGCTACGACGTACTCAACGCCACCAAGCCGGTTTGATTTTTTTCGAACTCAGGTCGGATTTTCTCATACAGGATTAGGATACAACATGAAGATAGTTACCCGCGCTCTCCACCTTGGCGTCTGGGCAGCGGCCGCTGCATTGTCAATGCAGGGTGCCAATGCGGCCAAACCTGGTGACGTCATCGTTGATTGCGATGGGTGTCCGGAGATCGTCGTGGTACCTCCCGGCTCATTCATCATGGGTTGGGATGGTGCCGAACCGGTGCGCGAGGGCGAGATCCGCCGTTACGAAGGCCCCGAGCGCGAAGTGACGATTGCACAGGCCTTCGGTGTCGGCCGTTATGAGATCACCAATCGGCAGTTCGCGGATTTCGTCGAAGCCACCGGTTTCGAGATGTCGCAGGGATGTTTCACCTGGGATGGCTGGAACGCACGATTTGTCGACGAGCTGAGTTGGCGCGATCCAGGCTACGGCCGTCCGCCCCAGCCCGAAGAACCCGTCGCCTGTGTGAACTGGGCCGAGGCTCAGGCCTATGTCGAGTGGCTGTCCGAGCGCACCGGTGAATCCTACCGGCTGTTGACAGAGGCCGAGTGGGAGTACGCCGCCCGAGCCGGCAACGAGGCCGACTACATGTGGGGTGAAGAAGAGGCGCGCGCCTGCGAATACGCCAACGTTTTTGATATTTCGGCCCAGCGCCGGTATCCCGATGCGCCGATTGAGCCTGCACTCTGCGATGACGGCCATGAGCAGGTCGCGCCGGTCGGCTCATTCAAGCCCAACGCCTTCGGCCTGTATGACATGTCCGGCAACGTCTGGGAGTGGGTGTTCGACTGCCACGAGATGCCCTATCCGGATGACGCGCCGGTCGATGGCTCACCGGTGATCACCGAGACCTGTGATCGGCACGGTGTCAAGGGTGGTGCGTGGATGACTTCGGTGGATCGTCAGCGCTTCACATTCCGCGGCCGTGATCCTATCGACCTCAACAGCCAGGTGTTCGGTTTCCGGGTGGCCCGCGACCTCTGATCCCGCCGGCGTTGCCGGACACGAAATGGGGGGCGCGTATGCGCCCCCCTTGGCCTAGTCCCAGGTCACCGTCACAGCCTTGGTGCGCAGGTAGAGTTCAAGTGCATCGGCGCCGAATTCACGACCCCAGCCCGACTGCTTGAAGCCGCCGAACGGCATCGTCGGGTCCATTGCTGCGTGGGTGTTGACGCCGACCTGGCCGGCGTCGATCAGCCGGCTCATGGTGTGGGCGGTGCGAAGGTCACGCGTCCAGACGCTCGCTGAAAGACCGTAGTTGGTGTCATTGGCCATGGCCGCGAGCTCTTCGGGGCTTTCCTTGTCGAAGGTCTGCAGCGCAAGCACGGGGCCGAAAATCTCTTCACGCACGATGCGCATGTCGGGCGTGCAATCGGTGTATACGGTCGGGGCGACGAAGAACCCCCGGTCGCCGACGCGCGTGCCGCCACCCAGGCAGCGGGCACCCTCCTGCGCGGCGGAGTCGAAGAAACCCGCAACCCGGTCGCGCTGGCGCGCCGAGATCAGCGGGCCGATCATGTTCTTCGGATCCGAGCCCGGCCCGATGGCCATCGAGGCGGCAAACTTGGCTATGCCCTCGGCGAGTTGCTCGGCGATCGAGACATGCGCAAACACCCGGCTGCCGCAGACGCAGTTCTGGCCCTGCAGCATGAACGCGGCCATCGCCACGCCCGGGATGGCCGTCTCGAGGTTGGCATCCGGATACACCAGCACCGGGGACTTGCCACCGAGCTCCAGCGACACCTTCTTCAGGTTGCCTGCCGCAGCACGCACGATGATTCGTCCGACATCGGTGGAGCCGGTGAAGGAAACCTTGTCGATGTCGTCGTGGGCTGCCACGGCAGCGCCTGCGGACTCCCCCAGGCCGTTGACCACATTGAACACACCGGCGGGTACGCCGGCTTCGCTGGCCAGTTCAGCCATGAACAGCGCGGCCAGCGGTGCATCCTCGGCGGGCTTGAGCACCAGGGTGCAGCCGGTGGCGAGCACCGGGGCGATCTTCAGCATCTCCATGCCGAAGGGATAATTCCAGGGCGTGATGGCGCCGACCACACCGATGGGCTCGCGCAAAGTGTAGGCGTGCAGCTGGCTCGGGCGCTTGCCCTGGGCCGCTGAAGGCATGGTCGAGCCTGTGATCTTGCTGGTCCACCCGGCGTAGTAGCGCAGAAACATCGAGCCGAACGGGGCACAGCTCTCGGCGATGACGCGCGGCATGCCGTTGTCGAGGATGGCAAGTTCCGTGATGGTCTCTGCGTGCGCGTCCATCAGGCCCGCGAATTTGAGCATGATCTGTGTGCGCTCGTCGGCTGTCATATCACCCCAGGGGCCGTGCAATGCGCGCCGGGCGACAGCCACCGCGCGGTCGACTTCCGCCTGTCCGCCGGCGGCCACGCGCGCGATCGGCGCCTCGGTGGCCGGGTCGATGACCACGATCTCTCCCTGGCTGCCCTCTGGCACGGCCGCGCCGTCTATCCAGTGACCATGCGACCGGGCGAGAAATTGTTGTGCAGGGGTGTTACTCATAAGGAAGACTCCGCAAGATCCAGTTCGAAACCCAGGCCGAGGGATTTGGCACCCTCAAGCGCGGCGCTGGCGGCAGCGAGATCCTGGGCAGCCATGCCAAGCGACTTGTATAGCGTGATGTCGGTGCTCGCCACTCTACCGTGGATGCGCCCGAGAAGCAGTTCGCCGATCTCGCCGATGATGGCGGAGTCGTCGATGAGGCCCGCCGCCAGCGCATTGCGAAGCTCGCCGGCTTCTGCGGCGGCCGCGCTGCGCGAGTCGACATAGATACGCGCACGTTGCAGGCAGCGATTGTCGGCTTCCGCACTGCTCGCCACGGCGGCACCGACCAGATTGACGTGCGCACCCTCGGACAACCAGTCTCCGTGGAGCACGGGCGTGGTTGACGACGTCGTGGTGCAGATGATGTCCGCACCGCGCACTGCGTGTTCGGCCGAGCTGCATACGGTGATCTTGGCATCCAGTGTGGGAGAGAGGCGTTCGGCCAGCCCCTGCGCAGTGGCGGCCGTGCGACCCCAGAGTCGCAGTTCGCGGATGGGGCGGACCACGGGGATCGCCAGCGCATGGCGCTCGGCCTGGGCGCCGGTGCCAAGTATGGCGAGAACACCTGCGTCTTCTCTGGCCAGCGCTTTGGTGGCCAGCGCGCTGGCTGCCGCCGTGCGGATCTCCGTGAGCGTGCCGCCCTCCATAATCGCCTGCGGAAGGCCCTCGTTGGTATCGAACACAATCACCATGCCGACGTGTGTGCCCACGGCACTGCCCTGGGGTCGGGGGTACTTGCTGACAATCTTCAGACCGAATACCCCAAGGCCCGGTGCGGATCCTGGCATGACGACCAGCTTGCCATTCGTGCCGCGGATGGGCAGATGGCTTCGCAGCGGCACGTCGGTCTCGCCTGCGGATACCGCCCGCATGGCCTGCGCCATCGCCTCGATACAGCGGGGCATGGACAATGCCTCTTCCAGCGCCCGACGCGCGAGGACCCTCATTGGCGATGACTCGGCAATGCCGAGAACGTGCTGGTTTCGAAACTGTCGGTATTTTTCATCACGGCATGGTGCCTAAACTTTCCAGCGACGCGAAATGAATTGTGCGTGCGCGGCTATGCGGGCGGAGTATAACCTCGATCGGATGCGGTTGGGTCAGCGCCGTGTCGGTGTGTCGGTCCCGATGGGCTATAAGGCATACGCATATGGTTGGTCGTGTTTTGCATTGGACTTTTCCGGCCCCAGAATCGATGGTCGTGTCGGATAAACACAAGAGTGCGATAGCAAGCGCTTGATGCACGGGTCGGGCACATCAATCACGCGCCTGTTGGGGGCGACTAAGGAGCACACTATGCGGGTAAGGCTTTCCGGGGTTTCACTGCGCCCATTGGTTTTTGGAGTTTCTACTGCATTGGCGCTGGGCGCGGGCACGGCTTCCGCACAGACTGCCACCTCTGCGCAGTCCGCGACTGGCGAGCAGCTCGCGATCGAGACCATCGTTGTCACGGCGCGCCAGAGAGAAGAGAGCATCCAGGAGATCCCGATTGCGGTGACGGCATTCAGTGCTGAATCCATTGCCCGGCGCGGCATCACGGAGCTCGATGACGTAGCGCGGTTTACCGCCGGGTTCTCTTTTGAGGACTTCGAGGGTGGTAACGCCAACCCGACGATTCGCGGTCAGACCACGCTTCGCCCGGTTGCCCGGGAGCAGACCGTGGCGACCTTCATGGACGGGGTCTATATGCCGCGTTCCTGGCTGGTGGATCTTGGCTTGCAGAACATGGAGCGCATCGAGATCGTCAAGGGCCCGCAGAGTGCGCGCTATGGCCGCAACGCTTTCGCCGGCGCAATCAACCTGATTCCAGTCAAGGCACGCCACGAATTCGCATTCAACGCCTCTGCAACCGTGGGCAGCGATGAGCGCGCGGAATTCTTGCTCGGCGGTACGCTGCCGCTGATTGAAAACGTCCTGGCAGTGCGGGCCACCTTTGAGACCTCGGAATTCGACGGGTCATGGAAGAACAATCACCCGAATGCTGCCGGCCGCGTGAGTCCGGGCGTCAAAGGCAACATCGGTGGGTGGGATAACAAGGCCTATTCCGTCGATGTGCTGTTTACGCCCACGGAAGCGCTGGCCATCAACGCCAGCTACTACGGTTTCGACCGAAGTGAGGAAGTTCGCGCGACCGTCCGCCTGAATACCGGAGACGGCTCAGGCAACTGTGGTCCTCTGCAGGCGGACGGCAATTTCAGCCTGTACTGCGGAGAGTATCCTCCTCCGAGTGACGTCATTACGATGGACCCCCGCGGCTTCGGACGCCAGGCTGAGGTGGATATCTTCCGCATCTCGGCGGATTACCAGGTCAACGATGCCATTGCCGTCACCTACTCGTTCAGCAACATCCAGGCTGACTCGAAGACGGCAAGCCCGGCCGAATCCGATAACATCAACTGTGGCACGATTCTCCCGGGGACGTGTAACTGGCAGGGTGGTCCCTCCGGTGACATCGACTACGACCAGCACGAATTGCGCGTCACTTTCGATAATGGCGGCCAGTGGACCGGTGCGGTAGGTGCCTTCTACATGGATGGCGTGGATGACCCTTACACGGCGAGTATCAACCTGCCGCCGAATTCTTTGACCCCGATCAATCTAAGTCGTGAATCCACTGCACCTCCGGATTTCAGCAACTTCGTGTTCGCCGATGATCTCACCACGACGAGAGCGCGATCGGTGTTTGCCGAAGTCGGATACGCGTTCAGTGACGTGACCCGACTGTCCGTCGAGGGGCGCTTCACGTCTGAGAAGCTTGAAACATTCAACCTGCGTACCAATCCGGCGACGCTCGTCGGCGATGAGACCTTCAATTTCTTCACGCCGCGCGTCACCCTGGAGCACGATCTCACGCCTGACATGATGCTTTATGGCACTGTCGCCAGGGGTGCCAAGGCAGGTGGTTTCAATGCCAACGCCGTCTCGGAGTCGCTGCGGATTTTCGATCCCGAGTTCAATGACACGTTTGAGCTCGGTCTGAAAAGCATGCTGCTCGGTGGTCGGGCGATCGTCAATTCGGCGGTCTTCTACACCAGCTGGGATGACATGCAGATCAACGTGCTCGACCCCCTGGGCGGCCCATTCACCGGGACGCTGACCGCCAATCTCGGTGATGCCACCATCTGGGGTGTGGAAGTCGAAGGCAGCTTACGCGCGACGCAGAACCTGTCGTTCGATTTCGCGGCATCCTACACGGATGCGACCTACGACAGCGGCACCGTGGACGCGCGCTTTACCCTGGGCACCGCTGCGTTTCCGCCGCCCTGCGACGGCACGGTCTGCCCGGTGGACGGCGGTATCGGTGGCAACACGATCGAGCGTTCCCCCAGGACGCAGCTGTCCGGCGGTGTGCAGTGGCAGAGTCAGCTGACGGCCGACGTCGACTACTGGATCCGTGCTGACGTGGGCTACCAGTCGAGCCACTTCGCCGACTCCATCAACGCAGCCAAGGCACCGTCCAGGACGATCACGAACGCCTCGGTTGGTCTGGATATGGACAAGTTGGCGGTGCGTTTCTGGGTGAGAAACCTGACGGATGAAAAATACGTATCCAACTCGCTGCAGATCATCCAGGCCAGCGGCCAGAACGTTCTTGGTACGTTCTTTGGAGAGCGCCGCACCTACGGTGTGACAGCGACTTACCGCTACTGAGCAGACAGTCGAAGCCCCGACAAGCGCGCCAGGCAGGGATGCCGGCGCGTGAGTCGGGCAGTCTCGTTAACGGCTGAGTCCCGCAGGCTCACTCAAGGCTTGGTCCAGCGCCGTTACTAAAGGCTAAGGCGCAGGCGACCAAAAGGCGCAGGGGACCGGAGCAAAGGGGCAGGGGACCGGAGCAAAGGGGCAGGGGACCGGAGCAACTCCGGCCGCCTGCACACCCAGGTGCTACTTATCGTCTTGCCTGGCGCGCGGTGGCACAAAGCGCATTCGCGCCATGACCTCGGCGACGTTGTCGGGTCGCTGGAACGCCTCTGGCATCGAGTCACCGGCGCTGCGCGGCCGTCCGATGGCGGCAAACCAGTCTTCCAGTCCGGGTGGCATGAATACCCAGTACAGCCGCATGTCCACCGTGCCGGTGTTGTAAATGACATGGCGGGCATTGCGTCCGAACAAAACGGTCGTACCAACACGCAGCTCGTCGCGCCGGCCTTCGATTTCGCAGTAGCCCTCGCCCTCGGCGATGAAGATGAGTTCGTGGTTCTGCAGATGGCCATGTTCGCGGACATGACAGCCGGGCGGGAGCACCTGCAGTCCGGCTGAGAAACCGTCGTAGGGCGTGTTGCCCGGATGGAGGGCAACGTTGACATAGCCCCGCGAGGGCAGCGGCTGCCAGTAAGAATCAGCCGCCTCGGGCTGGATGACGATTCCCCAGGGATCCGTCACAGGGTTGCTCATGACATCGCACCTTTGCTCGATCGATCACCGTGCTGGGACAGCGTTTGAGACCGAAGAAAGTCCAATATAAGTGCATTGTAATCGTCCGACCGGGTGACCGGGAAGAAGTGTCCGCCATGCGGTAACAGCGTCAGGCGCGCACCCGGAACGCGTTCGGCCACCTCGCGCTGCATGTCAGCGCAGGTGAGCTGATCATCTTCGGCGCCGATGACCAGACTGGGCGTCTTGATATTCCCCAGCTCGTTGCGCAGATCGTGCGACATCACCGCGGCCAGGCGGCTGAGCTCGATCTCCAGTCCGGGGAAATCTGCCATGCGGTCACCGACATGGTCGGCGAGTGATGTGAAGTTCCGTCCCAGCGTCTGCGCCGGCATGGCCAGCAGGGAGCCCAGAAAGTAGTAGGCCTGCGGTCCCTGGGTGATCAGCACCTGGCGGCGCAGGCGAAAGGTCTCGATGAACAGCTCGGTGGGGCCTCCCCAGCAGGCCGACATCACCAGGCTTGCCACCCGGGTGGGGTTTCGCAGCGCCAGAAACTGGCCGATCGACCCACCCGTGGAGTGACCGACAATGTGGGCCCGCTCGATCTCGAGGGCGTCCATCAGTGCCACGACGTCATCGGCCATCTGTTCGGCCGAATAGATGATCGGCGAGCGGCTGCTGGCGCCGGTGCCCCGATGGTCATGGGTGATGACGCGAAACTCTTTGGCCAGGCCGGGCACCTGGGCATTCCAGAACACCGCACGCCCGCCGAGACCTGCAACCAGCAATACCGGATCCCCGCTGCCGGCAATGCAGGTATGGATGTCCGCTTCCCCGTGGCGTGAGCGGATCCGAACCGAACGTGTCTCTGAATTGGCCATGAGCGTATACCGCAGTTTTTATTTATAACCACGGCATACTGCAGGCTTCCGGCAGCCAGGGAAAATGCGTTGTGCGTCACATGCTATGCAGGGGCGTTATACTCTAGCCATGGAGCTGCGCCAATTGCGTCATTTCGTCGCTGTTGCCGAGGAGAAGAACTTCTCCGGGGCGTCGCGGCGCGTGCATCTCAGCCAGCCGGCACTGACCCGCAGCATCAAGGCGCTGGAGGATCAGCTCGAAACAAGGTTGCTGGATCGTGGCCCCCAGGGGGCCACACTGACCCGCTCAGGCGAGCTGTTTTTAGAGTACGCGCGGATGATCCTCAACGACTGCGACCGCGCCCAGCGCGAGATTCGCATGTTCCGCGACGGTGTCGCCGGCCACGTGTCCATGGGCATCGCGATGCTGTTCGCCGGCTGGATCGCCGATGAAGCGGTGCAACGGGCGACTGCGCAGCTGCCCGACGTCGAACTGACCGTCACCGAGGGCTATTTCGAGGATCTCCTTGGCCTGCTGCGCACCGGCCAGATCGATTTTGCCCTGACCAACTTCGCGCAACCCGGCAGCGACGACGAATTCGTGTTCGAGCCGATTCTGGATCTGCACGCACGCATGATCGCAGCCAGCCACCATCCCCTGGCCCAGATGACGGCGATCCAGCCACAGGACCTGGCGAGTTCGCGCTGGGTCACGATCAACAAGGCCCACTCCCTGGATGTGCTCATGCAGTTCTTCGCCAGCTTCGATCTGGCGCCGCCCCGTGCATTGAGAACCAACTCACTGGCCCTGCTGAAGGCCCTGGTGGCCAATGGCAGCCACCTGACCCTGATCTCCCACGCGGTCATGCATCGCGAGCTGCAGCGCGGGCAGGTGTGCGTGCTCGACGTGGAAATGCCGGCCGTGACCCGCCAGGCGGGGCTGATCTATCTGCGCGACAGGCCCCGTGGTATGGCCGTCGAGCGGCTGATGCAGATTGTCCGCGAAGCGGGGCGGGACGATCCGCGCGGTCGGCGCAATGCAGCTGATGCATAACACCTGTCGTCGATTCGATTGGCTCTGATCCGGGTCTCACTGTAGAACGTAAGTCCGGTTAATCTTGGAGACCAGATTATGGCCTTGAATGCCAGCCCGATCCGTGCGATCAGTGACGAGGACAGGGAAACCTACCAGCGCGATGGCGTGGTGTGTCTGCGCCAGGTGCTCGACCCCGGCTGGATCGACGCCATGCTGCCAGTGGCCCGTCGCCTGCTGATCGACCAGGAAGACTTCGGTTTGCTGCCGACCTATCCGGGCCGCTACATGGCGCGCACGATTCCAGCGTTCCGGCAGCTGATCTTCGACTCGGCGCTTGGCGAGGCGGCCGGTCGGGCCATGGGGTCCAAGGAGATCCGTTTCTTTTTTGACGAGATCTTCGCCAAGGGTCCACAGTCCGAGGAGGCAACGATCTGGCACTGCGATCGCATGGGCTGGCCGGTGACAGGCACGATGGTGCCGTCCATCTGGATTCCGCTCACACCGATCACCAAGGCCAATTCGCTGGAGTGTATTGCGGGCACCCAGAACGAGGACGTGCCTTACTGGCTGTTTTCGCCGAACGCCCGCAAGATGATCAAGCCCCCCGATCGCATGCCGCATCCGGACGGCGAATCGCTTCGCGGCAAGCCCGGTGTGCGCTTCCTGACCTGGGACATGGAGCCCGGCGATCTGTTGATCGTTCATCCCTGGACCTGGCACTACAGTCACGGCAACCCCACGGACGACTGGCGTATCGCCTTGAGCGTGCGGGTGTTCGGCGACGATATTCGCTGGGCGCCGCGGCCGGACTGCGTCAATCTCGCCGGCGTGAGTTTCGATGAGATGCTCGATGGCGAGCGGCCTGAGGGGCCTTTGTTTCCGCTGATGTGGAGCGAAGACGGTCGGCGTGACGACGACAGCGAATATCCGCGTGGCTTTGCCACCCGCTGGTCGAGGGCGCGGCGCGGCGATGTCAACGAATACGAGACCTTCAAAAAGAGCCTGCAGGCTGGTCGCTGAATGTGACTGCTTCCTCCGGGGCTGATCGTTCGGCCGATGCTGCCGTGCGGCCGGCGTTTGACTACATCATCGTCGGTGCCGGCTCGGCGGGCTGTGCGCTTGCGAACAGGCTCACCGAGGATCCGCAGTGTCGTGTGCTGCTGCTGGAGAGCGGGCCTGGGGACTATTCTCCGTACATCCAGATCCCAGCCGCACTGATCCGCGCCATCGGCAACCCGAAGCTCGACTGGTGTTACATGGCCGACCCCGACCCCACCCGCGCGGGTCGCCAGGACATGTGGCATGCGGGGCGTGTGCTGGGCGGATCCAGCGCCATCAACGGCATGCTCTATGTGCGTGGCGCGCCGCATGACTTCGACAACTGGGCGGCCGCGGGCTGTGAAGGCTGGTCTTTCGCCGAAGTCAGCGAGGATTTCCGCAGGCTTGAATCCACGCCCTTCGGTGATGCCGATGAGCGTGGCCGCGACGGACCGATTCGCGTCGAGGGTCTGCGCTCGCCGCATCGCCTGGCCGGCGTGTTCGTGGAGGCTGCGCTGGCGGCCGGCATCCCCTGGAATGACGACTACAACAGCGGCAGCCAGGAGGGCATCGGCGAGCCGCAAGTCACCCAGCGCAGGGGGCGGCGCTGGAGTGCGGCGCAAGGCTACCTGCGCCCCATTCGCGGCCGACGCAACCTCGAGATACGCACGCATACCACGGTCGAACGACTGGTGTTCAGCGATCGACGCTGCATCGGTGTCGAGATTCTTCGGCGCGGTAAGCGTGAGGTGGTGCACGCCGCTCGCGAGACCCTTGTATGCGCCGGTGCCATAGGCACGCCGCTGTTGCTGATGCGCTCAGGGATCGGCCCGGCGGCCGATCTGCAGGCACTGGGCATCGAGGTGCTGGTGGACTCGCCCGAAGTGGGCGAGAACCTCTGTGAGCATCCCAATGCGATGATCAGCATCGATGTCAGGGAGCGCACCTACAACACCGAGATCAACAGCTCCCGGATGGCATTGCACCTGACGAACTGGTTGTTGCGGCGACGTGGTCCTGCCACCAGTCCGTTTCCCCACAGTGTCGGCTTTGTGCGCTCGCAGCCGGATCTGCCGGCACCGGACCTGCAGATCATGCTCGGGCCCTATGCGTTCGCCCTTGAGGATGGCGGTGTCGTGCCCTATCTCAAGCCGGCGGTGTCGGCGGTGGTGACAGTCTCGTATCCGCGCTCGCGCGGGCGCATCACGTTGCGTTCGCCCGACCCGCAGGCAGCACCGCGTATCTTCCATCCCCTGCTCGCAGACGATGCCGATATCGACGCACTGATTCGTGGCGGGGAACTGTGCCGGCAGCTGTTCGCCAATGCCGTCTTCGACCACACGCGTCTGGGCGAGCGCCTGCCAGGCTCCAAGGTTCAATCCCGCGAAGAGTGGGTCGACTACCTGAGGCAGGCGGCATTCCTGGGCAATCACCCGATCGGCACATGCAGGATGGGCGGTGACGCGGGTTCGGTGGTCGACCCGCAGTTGAGGGTCAGGGGCATCGGGTCTCTGCGCGTCGTGGACGCCTCGATCATGCCCACCCCCATCAGCGGCAACACCAATGCGGCGGCGATGATGATCGGTGAGCGCGGCGCGGTCCTGATTCGTACGGCGCAGGGAGGCGTCTGATGGCACTGGTCAGTATCCCCGATCCACCTCCCGCAGCCCCCGGTATCGTCGGCAAGGCGCCGCCCTATGCCTGGTGGGTGTGCGCCGTGCTGTGTTTCGCCAGCATTGTGGCGTTCATCGATCGGCAGATCATCAATCTGCTGGTAGGCCCGCTCAAGGACGACCTGGGCTTGAGCGATGTGCAGATCAGCCTGCTGCAGGGCTTTGCCTTCGCGCTGTTCCACTCGCTGATGGCGATTCCGCTGGGGCGTATGGCCGATCGCTACAGCCGCAAGCTGATCATCATGGGCGGGGTGATCGTCTGGACCGCGGCGTGTGCGGGATCTGGCCTGGTCGGCACGTTCATGATGCTGTTCATGATGCGTGCCTTGATCGGGGCCGGCGAGGCGACGCTCTCACCTGCGGGCTATTCGATGCTCGCCGACTATTTTCCACGCACCCAGCTCAGCCGGGCGATCAGCCTGTTCCTGGGCTCGGGGTTCGTCGGCTCAGGCATTGCGCTGATCCTCGGCGGCTTCGTGCTTGCACGTGTCGCCACCGGCGATGGCATCGTGCTGCCGCTGGTCGGTGAAGTGCGGGCCTGGCAGGCGGCTTTTCTGTTTGCCGCGATGCCCGGCGTGTTGTGCCTGCTGTTGATGTTCACGATCAGGGAACCGTTGCGGACAAGCTTCGGGCGCCTGATCGACCGTTCGATTCCCATCCCGCCGCTGAGCGAGGTGCTGGCGTTCCTGGTGCGCAGACGTCGCGCGATGGGCGCCATTTTCATCGGCTACTCGCTGCTGGCGGCGATGCAGTTCGGATTGGGGGCATGGACACCGGAGTTCTTCATACGCATTCATGGCTGGGAGCGTTCCGATATCGGTTATGCCTACGGCCTCAATTTCGTCATCGTCGGTACGATTGGCGTGTTCGCGGGCGGCTGGCTGTCGGACTGGCTGGCCGCGCATGGCTACCGTGATGCCAACCTGAGAACGGGGTTCATCGCGGGGCTGTGCGCCTTGCCGTTCGTGATCGGCTTTCCATTGATGCCCACCGGTCAGTTGTCGTTCGCGCTGCTGATTCCCGCGACGTTCTTTGGCACCATGCCTTTTGGCGCAGGGACGGCCGCCTTGCCGCTGCTGACACCGAATCGCATGCGCGCCGTGATCGTGGCCCTGTACCTGATCTTCGCCAATCTCATCGGCCAGGGACTGGGTCCGTTCTCGGTGGCGGCGCTGACGGATTACGTGTTTGGTGATCCGGGGCAACTGTGGCTGTCGATGCCGATTGCGGGCGGCGCCTTGCTGATCACGGCGGTCATTATCATCGGCTACGGCTTGCCGGCAATATCCGACGCGCTTCGAGAATCCGAGGCGCACGATCGGGAATAGCGCAGCGTGACGCAGGGGGGAGTGCGCATGAAAGAGGACTATCTTCAGGCCTACCGTCGTTCGGTCGAGGACCCGGAAGCGTTCTGGCGCGAGCGGGCAAGCGTGCTCGAGTGGTCGAAGCCCTTTGAGCGCGTCCTCGATACCCGTGTGCCGAGCGGTCGCTGGTTCGTCGGCGGCGAACTCAATGCCTGTCACGAGGCACTGGATCGCCATGTCGCGGCCGGACGGGGTGCCCAGAGCGCGCTGATTTTCGACAGCGCGATGACCGGCACGCGCCAGCAATTCAGCTACGCCCAGCTGCAGCAGCGCGTCGCCGAACTGGCGGGCTGGATGGCAGGGCAGGGGCTTGAGCCGGGCGAACGGGTGCTCATCTACATGCCGCTGGTGCCCGAGGCGGTCATGGCCATGCTGGCCTGTGCCCGGCTGGGCGCACCGCATGTGGTCGTGTTCGGCGGTTTTGGCGCCGCCGAACTCGCAGCGCGTATCGAAGATGTCGCACCGCGACTGATTCTTACCGCCTCCTGCGGACTCGAGCCCGGGCGGGTCATCGAGTATCTGCCGATCCTCAACCAGGCACTGGCACGCATCGGCCACAAGCCCGAGCGTTGCCTGGTGCTGCAACGACCCGAACACCCGGCTGAGTTGACAGCACCGCAGCAGCTCGACTGGCATGAGTCGGTGAGCGGCGCTCGCCCGGCCGACTGCAGGGCCGTGGCGGCCACCGCGCCGCTGTACATTCTGCATACCTCCGGGACCACGGGACGGCCCAAGGGGATTGTGCGTGATACCGGTGGGCACGTCGTGGCGCTGCGCTACTCCATGTCCGCCGTGTACGGCATTGATCCCGGCGAGGTGTTCTGGGCGGCCTCGGATATCGGCTGGGTCGTGGGACACTCCTATATCGTCTACGGTCCGCTGCTGCATGGATGTACCACCGTGCTCTACGAGGGCAAGCCCGTGGGCACCCCGGATGCAGGCGCCTTCTGGCGCGTGGCCGCCTCCCACGGTGTCAACGTGATGTTTACGGCGCCCACGGCGCTGCGCGCGATCCGGCGTGAGGATCCCAAGGCCGCGCATGTGGCCAAGCATGATCTTTCAGCGTTGCGCACACTGTTTCTGGCCGGCGAGCGCGCGGACCCCGACACCCTGCAATGGGCACAGGATGTGCTGGGCAAGCCGGTGATCGATCACTGGTGGCAGACCGAGACCGGCAGCGCGATTGCGGCCAACTGTCTGGGACTGACCCCCATGCCGGTCAAACCGGGCAGCGTCAGTGTGCCGGTGCCCGGGTTCAACGTGCGTGTGGTCGATGATGCCGGCGACGACGTGCCTGCCGGCACGGCCGGCTCGGTCGTGCTTGGTCTGCCGCTGCCCCCCGGCTGCCTGACGGGGCTGTGGAATGACGAGGCAGGCCTTGCGCGCAGTTACCTGTCGCGCTTTCAGGATCACTATTTCACCGGCGACGGTGGGGTGCTCGATGAGGATGGCTACCTGCACGTGATGGGGCGGGTGGACGATGTCATCAATGTCGCAGGTCATCGACTCTCGACCGGTGAGATCGAGCAGGTGCTCTCAGCCCATGAAGACGTGGCCGAATGCGCCGTGATTGCCGTCCCGGACGAGCTGAAAGGTCAGCTGCCCGTAGGGCTGGTCGTGCTCAAGTCCGGTGTGAAGCGCGGCGAGGATGAGGTGATCGCCCAGCTCATTGCCCGGGTGCGTGACGACATCGGTGCGATCGCCTGCTTCAGGCGCTGCCTCGTGGTGGCGCGGCTGCCCAAGACGCGCTCGGGCAAGATACTGCGCGGCACGATGAGCCAGATCGCCGCCGGGGAGCATCCGCAGACGCCGCCCACGATCGATGATCCGGAAACCCTGGTGGAAGTCCGCGCGGCGCTGACCTCCTGAATCAGCTATTTCACTGACTTTCTAAAGCGGGCACCCCAACAGATGGTAGACGACAACGACACCGGCAAGACCCCGACCAGTACTGCTACTGACGAACCGCAGTTTCTGCCGCATCCGCTGCTTGACCGCTTGCTGGATATCAGCACGGCGCTGGGCGCGGAGCTTTGGGCGGAACGGGAACGGCGCATGACGCTCGAACGCCTGCTCGAGGCGCGCGGCATCATCTCGGCAGCGGATATCGAGCAGTATCGCCCAACGGAAAACGAAGCGGCGATGCGTCGCGCTGGCCGCGATGAGTTTGTTCGCCGCATTTTCGAGGGTCTGAAGACGCTGTAGCCCATTGCGCCGATCCGGGGCCTCATTTGCATGGCAACGCCTCAAGGGTCTGTGCGATTCCGTACGAAGGCCGCTTGACAGACGTGGTATTGTGATCAGTATCCTAGTCTATGGCGGGTCGAAAGAATGGATCCTGACGCGCAGCGAACCGCAGTCTCGGGAGCCGCGCCGGCGTCCGAGAACAATGCGCGGAGGCTTGCCTCGCCCGACCCGGACGAGAATCATCTACTTGCGGCGTTGCCGCAGGACGTCCGGGATCGGATTTTTCCCCACCTGGAGTTGTACCCGCTGCCACTGGGGAAGTCGCTGTACGAGTCCGGAGACGCGCTCGCGCACGTCTACTTTCCGACCGACTCCATTGTCTCGCTGCTGTATGTGATGGAAAGCGGCGCATCTGCCGAGATCTCGGTGGTCGGCAATGAGGGCCTCGTCGGCATCTCGCTGTTCATGGGCGGGGAGAGCACACCAAGCCGCGCCGTGGTGCAAAGTGGCGGGCACTCGTATCGTCTGCTTGGGGCACGACTCAAGGAGGAGTTCAATCGGCACGGTGATCTGCTGGTGCTGATGTTGCGCTACACCCAGGCGCTGATCACGCAGATGGCGCAAACGGCGGTGTGCAATCGTCATCACAACATCGACCAGCAGCTGTGTCGCTGGCTGCTGTTGTCGCTGGATCGCCTGTCCGGGAACAACCTGTCCATGACCCAGGAGTTGATCGCCAATATGCTCGGCGTGCGCCGCGAGGGCGTCACCGAGTCCGCGGGCCGGCTGCAAAGACTTGGGGTGATCACCTACCGGCGCGGCCATATCACCGTGCTGGATCGGCCGGCACTCGAGAAGCTCAGCTGCGAGTGCTACGAGGTGGTCAAGAAGGAGACCGACCGCCTGCTACCCTATCCCGTGCTCAAGGCCAGGCGCGAAAGTAAAGCCTGACGACCCATGCCGGTTGCCCGTTCCGCGGGTTTGAGCAGAAAGCTCGCACAGCGCTTCTGGGTACCGTCAGTGTCCTGTCGCACAGACTGTGTCAGACACCATCGACAGAATTGCGAGCATCGAGGTTGCTGGCTCTCTTCTCGTGCCGACCCTGGCTGTGGCAGCGCCATGGAGAACAAGTGTTGGCCGTTGCAAACCCTGTTGGCAGCAAGAACGCGCTGATCAATGTTCTGCCGCGGACGCTTCGCGAGCGTGTGATCAGGGCCTGCGAGCCCTGCGAGCTGGTATTCGACGAGGTCCTTTGCGATGCCGAGCAGCCCTATCGCCATGCGTATTTTCCCGACAGCGGCTTGATTTCGCTGCTATCGACACTGCGTGGCCACAACCCACTGGAAATGAGCCTCATTGGCCATGAGGGCATGCTCGGCGTGAGTATGATACTCGGTGTCAATATGGCGCCGATGCGTGCCGTGGTGCAGGGGCCGGGTGCGGCGCTGCGCATGCCGTCGGCCAAGCTCAGAAGTCTGCTGCGCAACAGCCCGGTCTTGCAGAAGGTACTGAATCGTTATCTGTACCTGCGGCTGGTGGAGCTCTCCCTGACCGGCGCATGTACGCGCTTTCATCACATCGAACAACGCCTGGCGCGCTGGCTTTTGCTGACCCACGATCGTACGAAGGGCGACAGCTTTCGCCTTACCCATGAATACCTTGCCGATATGCTGGGCGTGCGCCGCAGCGGTGTCACGGTGGCAGCGGGTGAACTGCAGGCACGCGAGCTGATCAGTTACTCGCGTGGCGAGATCACCATCCTCGATCGCGCCGGACTGGAAGCGGCATCGTGCGGCTGCTACGCGGCCATGAACCAGCGCCAGGACCAGATGCTTGGTGCGCCATCGCACAGAGAGTGAATGCCCAAGTGGCTAGTCTGTGAGCTGCGGGGCTGGCCGATTTCCAGCCATCAACCTCGTTGCACGCATGGCAGGGGCTCGCGTGAACATCACTTTAGGGAGTGAACAACATGCACAAGGGAAATGGGTTTGCTTTGGCCCTGACGCTGGCCGCCATGCTCGTGACATCGTTGCCGGCACGTGCGGGTATCGTGGGTACGGAACATATGGTGGCACAGGAATCGCACGCAGTCGTGCTTGGCAGAATCGAGCATGTGCTGGCGGGTGAGGCTGTTGCAGCCCAGCTTCAGGCCTGGGGCGTAGCGCCGGAAGAGGTGTCTGTGCGGCTGGCCGCCTTGTCGGATGTCGAGTTACAGAGGCTCGAAGCCAGAATGGGCACTGATCCGGCCGGTGGTGTGCTCGTGGTCATCGGTGTGGTTTTCGTGGTGCTGATCATCCTGGAAGTGCTGGGTATCACCAATATCTTCCGCAGGGTCTGACACGCGTGTAATTCGCGGCGGGGGGGGGG
>JAFIFN010000035.1 GCA_020832005.1 Gammaproteobacteria bacterium
TCGACTCCTTAGTGTCGTCATGATATGCCTCACACACAAAAATCCTGATAGGCCCCATCAGGCAGCCAGCTCTAACCGCTACTGGTTCCCTAGAGAAGGATGTGTAGCGATAAGCGTCAGGCGGCGTCGTCCATCCCATAAAGGGCCAGCGGACGAGCGAAGCTTTTCCCATCCACGATCCAAGTCTCCCCGGCAGTATCGAGTAGCTCAAGGGCCTGATCCCGGCACAGCTGCCAGCTGCGGCCCTTAAGGTCCTCAACACCCGCACGGCCCTTACACTCCCTTATCGACACCCTATCGACCCCCGGCGGCACCTCCAACAGCCACTCCGCCACCTTCCCGGCCCCCTCAGCGATCTTGCCAGGCTTGGGCAGGTGCTCGGACTCCCACCTGTCGTGGGTCGCCTGCGGGAACGTCTCCCGCCAGTAAGCTGCGGGGAAGGTCTCCTCGCCGATCCAGTCGAGTGTCATCTCACCAGCACCGGCCTCGTCGGTCGTGCGGCAGTTGCCACGCCCTGCGGCTTGGTAGAGGTGGTGGAAGGTCTCGGAGAGAAGGACGGTGGAGACCGTGGCCTTGCAGGAGACTTCCGGGGCCATAAGGGAACCCTTCTGGCCTGCAATGGCTGCTGAGATCGCCTCACGGCTCTGGCGGTAGATCCCGACCAGTACAACAGCCTTGCAGTACTTGAAGCTCGACAGCCCAAGCTCCTGTCCCCATGTCAGCCACGCGATGCGGGGGCGTTGCACCCCGTTGACGCTGATGGTCTCCTCGACATCCACGCCCAAGGCCTTCAGCTGGCCCTCGATCACTTGCCGGTGGTTACGGCGTGAGCGGGCCTTGTAGGTGAAGACCAACAGCCCCGCGTCAGGAGCCAGGGACTCCAGGCGCAACTTGATGCGGTCGGCGATGGTTCGTGTCAGGGGCGCATTGCGCGCCACCTTCGTGTCCATCGTTGAGCGTCCGCCGGGGTGCTTCAGCTGAGATACCGTCACCCGGGCAAAGCTCTTCTGGTGGTCAAGCTCGGGCACCACCTGCATGTTGCTGTCGAGCTTCTCAAGTTCGCGGATGTTGTACGACGCATCCAGCACAATGATCCGGTCGAGTTCGTCGGAGATCACAAGCTCGTACGTCACCACGGCACCGCTGCCTTGGCCCTGCAACACCCTTACCGGCTCCGCAGAGTTCGCGACAAGGTGCTGCAGGGTCTCGCAGGAGAGTGGAGCGCGCTTGCGGTCGTCTGCCAGCTTGAACAGCTGCGCCAGGTCTCCCTGACGCCGCTCACGTTCCGCTGCACACAGCGCAGGCAGGTGCAATTGCTCGCCGTCGGTCTGCGTCTGCCTCTGGGCCTTGAAGTCATCCTCCATGGCCTTGATGGCATCGGCAAGGTAGTCGAGCGTGCCGTTGATGTCTGCGGGCATGTCCTCGTGGCCTTCTGCCGTTGTGAGGACGCGGCGAGCGTGGTCGAGGGAGGTTCCAAGGGCCTCAAGGGTTTGAGCGTGGCCCCGACTCTTGATCAGGGATTCATCCCATACGACCAGTGAGCGCTTGCCTGCGTCAGCGGCGCGGCCACAGCTGACTGCCATGAGGTTGGCGATGTCCTCGCGGACCTTCAGCAATTCATGGGAGACCAGCAGTATCGGGTAGGTGTGTGCGTCAGCTTCGTTGATCGACGGCTCTGATGCATACCGTGCCATGGTCTCTGGGTCGAGTTCGCGGGCTGCTGGGGCCTTGGCGGGGTCGTATTGCTTGCTGTGGATCAGGCCAATGCAGGCCTCGGGCACGCCCATGTCGAGCATGTTGCGCTTAAGGCTGCACAGTCCCTCGATGCGGTCCTGCGCGACCACCATCGTTACCTTGGTGCCTGCAGCGGTTGCAGCGGCAGCGAAGGCGGCCACGGATACGGTCTTGCCGTCGCCGACTGCAAGCGGGAAGGCAACGCGAGGCTGCGCTCCGGGGAGTTGAAGGGCCGTGTAGGTGTATGCGCGGCAGACCAGCTGCAAAGCCTTGGCGTGGCTCTCGGACAGGCGGTTGCCCTTGTCGTACATGAACTCTCGGAGGCGGCGGTAGGCGTCCTGCTCAAGCGGGTGTGTGCCGCCAGGCTTGAAGCCGAAGTAGACGAGGGGCGGTGGTGGTGCGTTCTGTATGTCGAACATGATTGGCTCCGGTGATGTGATGATGAGGTGGCAATGGGGTGATGAGGCGGGCACGACCTAGTCACCCGGCCCCCGAAGGGGCCAGGTTTTCGGATTGCCACCAGTCATCACTCCGGTGTTCTTTGTGGGTCGTTGTCAGGCCGTGCAAGGGAACCTACTTGCCGCGCTCACGGAGAGCGAAACGCGGCGTTCGGTCCACTGGGTCTGACCACCCATCGTTCTGGTGAGGATCTCGGGACAGGCAGCTGGCCGAAGCCAGCGCCCGGCGACCGTAGCCGCATCCCGCGATCAACTGGGATCGTTACCGTTGCAGCAGAGCTTCCTGCTGGGCGGCGGTGTTGTTCTGTGCTTCTGCAGCGTCAACCTCAGCGTAATAGCTGGGAGCGCGCGCTCGGATGTACTCAAGCTGCGTGACTGCCTCGGCCAGCCTCTCATCAACACGGCGGCGCTCGATGCTGCCCTCGGCGTAGTCGGCCTGCTCGCGAGCCAGGCGCTCGATCTGGTTGACACGCATGTCATGCTCGCATCGCAGCGGGTCGCCGGTCGTCATGCGCAGGCTGGCTGTGCCTTGCATGGTCTCCACGGGCCGCTCGCTCCACTCCATGCCGTCTCCGACATTGAACGAGACCCGTGACGTGCCCTCGCGCTCTGTGAATTCCACGCTGCCCATTTGACGGACGATGGCGGGGTCGAGCGCCTCGGCTGCTTTCTGTAGGCGTTCGACGGTGGACAGGTCGCTGTCCAGCAGGTTGCCGGTGCGGACGATTACTTTCTGGTAGTGGGCCATGATGTGGGTTCCTTTGTGGTTGGTCAGGTGGGTGGTTTGGGACGGCGCAGGGGCCGCTTTGGATCGAGGGGGGGTTCTGGAGGGGGGGGATTTGTCCCCGTGCTCTGCAGCCCGCTCATACGGCCATTCTCGTTTCGGGCCGGAAAGGGCGGTTTGAGCGGTCTTTTGCTGGGGGGTTCTGGATAGGGCTTCTTTCTCCGGCGACCCGATTCGAGGCTCCAGGTCGGCGTGTTTGGGGCTTCGTTTGGTGGTGGAGTCTTGGAATAAGACTCTTTGTCCCGGCGACCCGATATCAGGCTGGCAGGTCGGTCTGTTTGGAGGCCGTCGAGGGGTGCTTGTCTGAGGCGGGAGTCTTGGAAGAAGTAATAACTCCGGAATGGCTTAACTGCGTGGCGTTCCGGCGGGTGCTGTTGAGAGGTGGCACCAGGAGTAAGGAGGAATGAAAAACAACAGTTTCCCAGACGGCCCCAACCGGCCCCACACATCCCGCCACTGCCTGCCACACCTGTGCTGGGCGCTCAGGGGCGCTCCGGCCTTGTGAGGGGCGGTGCTGGCACTTGATGGGTACTTGATGGGCCGTGCAGGGAAGTCAGGGGCCGTGCAGGTCGAAAAACACCGCAGCAGGCGTGCGCGCCAACCCTTCACGACCCCAACACCCCGCAAACCTCCCCACACCTCCGCACAGCCCCGCCACGCCGCGATCTCCCGATACAGCACCTCTGCTATTGCCAGCGCCAGCGTCGCTTACACGGCCTTGCAGGAGCTTTCAGGGCCGTCGGGGTCACCGGGGTCACCGCCAGGCCAGCCGAAGACCAGCAACCAGGCCATACGGTGCCCGGTGCTGTACTCTGCGCGGGCCGTTGGGATGTTGGAACCCACTACCTGCGGCCAGTGCGCTGGCGAATGCGGGAATACATGGCCCCGGCGGGCGTAAGGGGCTGTGAGGGCGCGCAGATTCAGTAAAGGAAAAAGGGCGAGGGGGGGAAGCGACCGGCAGCCCGTAATGGTGGGGCCTCGCAAAGCTATAGAAAATCTTCCGGCCCCTCGCTGCCCCACACATCCCCACACGGCCCATCAACTGCCAGCCATGGTCTCCCAAGGCATCGCCGGGGCCTCTGCACGCAGCTGTGCAGGATCGCTGCCGTAGCGGCGCTTGCTGTCGCATGTCGAGCAGCTGTTGCGTCGCCCGGAGCGCATGCCAGCGTGCGGGGTGAAGCGGTGGATAGGCAGGGTCTGTTCGCAGTCCTTGCAGGTGCGGTGGGTCTCGTTGAGGGCCGTTGGGGCAGCCTTCGCGGAGACATCAGCTGCAACTGCCACCCATACATCCCCTCGCGGCCCTCGCGGCCTCCAGCTGCCCTGTGCTTCCAGTGCAGCCAGCGTCTCGGCCCATGCACGGTTCGTCAGGCGAGTGCCAAGCTGGGCAGCGACCATCGAGCGTAGTGCGGAGGCGGGAATGCCGACGGGTGAGGACGTGTAGGGAGAGAGGGTGTCGTGCAGGGTCGTGAGGGCCTTGAGGGTGGTGGGCGACAGCGGCCTGCTCATCGCGGCACCCATGTCTGGCCGTTGCGTCGCCACGGCAGATCCTCCTGAAGACGTTCGCGGAGGTGATGCCACTCGACTGGGGTCAGCGCCACTCGCGTCTGCTCGAGTACGCGCCGCTGGAGCGCTGCGTCTGCGATGGGCATCCGGCCCTCGCTGTTCATGAGCAGGTATGCGGCGGCCTGCTGGGCCGTGCGTTCGTGGGGGTAAATCTCGTGATGCATAGGGGTCAGCCTTCTGGTTGTGGTGGGATCATCTCCGCGATGCGCTCGCGCACATAGCCGTCCACCTCGGGGCCGTAGCTCACAGAGGCGACGACGCGCTGGGCGATATCAAAAGAGGGACCGTGTGAGTAGACCTGCAAAGTCACATGGTCCTCGGCATGGCCGACGATCTGCCGGACGATATGCGGCTGTGCTTCAGCGCGATTGATCGCGGAGGAAATGAAGGTGTGGCGCAGGCTGTGTGTCGAGATGCCTGCGGCCTTGCGGTCGATGTCGGGAAACACTTCGTTGAGTTGCGTGGCAAGGCGACTACTGCAGTACCGCCCTCGCTGGAGGTCTTCGCCGTAGCTCGGCAGTCCGGGGAACAGATACTCGTCTGTGCTGCGCTTGCGGAGATGCTTCACCAGCGGCTGCGTGATTGGATGCACCGGCACTGTCCTGCGCGCTGCACTGGTCTTGCCGCCGGGTATGAAGATCCTGTCGCCCTCCTCGGGCACATGCTCCAGCCTCGTCGCCAGTAGCTCACCGAGCCGCATGCCGGAGTACAGGAGCAACGCCCAGACACTCCAGAAGGCATACCGCTTGCCGTCCTTCAAGTGCTGCAGCACAGCCAGTAGCTCAGCGTCGGTAAAGTCCCGCCGGGGTGTCTTGCCCTTGCCCTTGCCTTTGATCGAGCGCGACAGACCAGCGCACGGGTTCCTTTCAATTACGCCCCGGCTTTCGCACCAGTCCATAAAGCTGCTGAGATCGGAGAGCCACCCCGTCTGGGTTTTGGGGGATCGGCCTGACGTTGTGAAGGTGGCCGACATCCACTGCCCTACCTGCTTGCGCGTGATGGCAGCGAGGTCGGGGTCTCCCCCGCACCACGCCGCAAACTTTGCGAGCGTGACCTGTTGGGTCTCAAGGGTGCGGTGCTTGACCGTGCCAGCCTTTGCGGCAAGGTAGGTAGGCAGCACCTCAGAGTAGAGGGAGACCTCCTGCCCCTGTGCGAGGCCAACGTAAGCGCCTATCTGACGCTCCTGCCGCTCAGCCCCCGCACGCCCCATACGGCCCACTACCTCATCCAGCATCACCTCGACCAGCTGGTCGGCATCCTCGTCGGATAGCTCCCCGCTGCGGCGCTGGGCGAAGATGGACCTTGCGGTGGCCTTGAGGTCTGTGAGGGGAGTTGAGGGGTCTTGCACGCCTCTGCGGCGCTTGAACTCCTCTTCGAACTCAGCGAGCACGCCATGCCTCCGCGCCTGCGCCACCCGGAGGTCGCTGGTCTTCAGTGAGCGGACCATGTGCGTTGACTCGCCAGGCCTTCGCAGCGCTGCGGGGATCTTCCGTCGGCACATCCAAGTGTTATTCTTGCGCCGCAAGTATCGTGTGTCTGCCATCTGGGGGTACCGCTTGGGGTGACCTCGGGCAGCAGACAGTGACCACGAATACCTAGGAAATCAAGTGTGTTAGGCGCTTAGCGTCGATCACGTCACGTCGGGGGCGGGCGTCCCTCTCCCGGCACCATTTTCAATTGTGCCCGGCGTCTTGCGCGCTGGGCCCCGGGACGACGCCGAAACATGAATTTCTGCCCGCAGTGCGGCTCCGCCGAAATTGAGTTACGAGTGCCCGAGGGCGACAATCGACCCCGCCACATCTGCAACAGCTGCAAATACATTCATTACGTCAACCCGAAGCTGGTCGTCGGATGCGTACCGGTCTGGAAACAGCAGGTATTGCTGTGCCGGCGCGCGATCGAGCCGCGCCTGGGCTATTGGACGACGCCAGCGGGGTTCATGGAGATCGGCGAAACCCTCGAACAGGCGGCGGCCCGCGAAACCCTCGAGGAGGCCTGTGCCGAGGTCGAGATCGAGGACATGTTCGCGGTGATGGATGTGGTGCGCGCCGAACAGGTGCACGTGATGTTTCGTGCCCGCCTGTTGGCCGAGCGCTTCGCCGCAGGCGACGAGAGCCTGGAAGTCGCGCTGTTCGATGAAGCCGATGTGCCCTGGGATGAGATCGCTTTCCCGAGCATCCGTTTCAGCCTTCAGCGATTCTTCGCCGACCGCTCGGAAGGCAAGCGCCGGCTGCACGTGACCGATTCAGCGCGCGTGCCGCGTCAATAGCTTCTGCGCGCCAGGCGCTGTGCTAGAATCCGCCGCCTTATCGCCCAGGGGTTTAAGGCGTCACCGCGCGCCTCCCGAGCATCAGGAAAGCATCACCGCGGAGTTAACTAATGACCTTTGTTGTCGTCGAAAGCTGTATCAAGTGCAAGTACACCGATTGCGTGGAGGTGTGTCCGGTGGACTGCTTTCACGAGGGACCGAACTTCCTGGTCATTGATCCCGAAGAGTGCATCGACTGCACCTTGTGCGAACCCGAATGCCCGGTGGACGCCATTTATTCTGAAGACGAGATTCCCGACGGCCAGGAGCACTTCCTGGAACTCAATGCGGAACTGGCCAGCCAGTGGCCGGTGATCACCGAGGCCAAGCCGGCGCCGGAAGACGCCGACGAGTGGAAAGATCGCAAGGACAAACTCGCGCTGCTGGAGCGCTGAGTTCGGCCAACTGACGGCTAGCGCGGTCGGCCGTTGCCGCTGCGCAGCCGCGCCAGCAGCGCCTCGGGCGGCAGGTAACCGCCCACGACCTCGCCGCTTTCACTGATCACGGCCGGCGTGCCCTGCAGCCCGACCTGCGCACCGAGCTCGAAGTGTTCGCGCACCGGCGTGGTGCCGCAATTCACCGCCGGGACCTCCTTGCCGTTCTTTGCCTGTGTCATTGCCTCCAGGCGATCGCCGGCGCACCAGACGTTGTTGGCCTTGCTCCAGGACTCGGTGCCGGGCCCCGAGCGCGGGTAAAACAGATAACGCACCCGGATACCCAGCTCGTTCAGGCGCGCCATCTCCTGGTGCATGCGCCGACAGTAGCCGCAGTCGATATCGGTGAACACCGTGACCGTGTGGCGGGGGTTTTCCGGCGAGAAAATCACCATCTCGGCCTCGTCGAGCGCAGCAAGCACGGCCATGCGTGCGGAGTTCTGCCGCTGGGCGGTGACATTGGTCTCGGTCTCCAGGTCGATGAGTTCGCCGCGCAGCAGGTAGCGCCCGTCCTTGCTGACGTAGGCCACTGATGCGCCCACAGTGACCTCGTAGACACCCGGGATCGGCGAGTCGACAACATTGTCCGCCTCGATACCGGGGAACAATTCTGCAAGCTGCTCGGGGCTCAGTTCAGCCGCCGGGGCCGAGGCAAGCGCGCCCGCCATCAGGGTGCTCAACAGGACAATGGTGCAGGCAAGCAGGCTGGACTTCATCGACAGGCAACCCTCAAGAGTGATTTTCAGGACGCTGGAACTGGGACCGATACGGATCATGACGGTTCCCCGTCATCTTATCGCAAGTACAGCTAGCCGCGCGGGTGATGGCGGCCGTGCAGTTCCTTCATGCGCTCACGGGCGACATGGGTATAGATCTGGGTCGTCGACAGATCACTGTGGCCGAGCAGCAGCTGAACGACCCGCAGATCGGCGCCGTTATTGAGCAGGTGCGTGGCGAAGGCATGTCGCAGCGTGTGCGGCGAAAGCTTCTTGTTGATTTCGGCCTTGGCGGCATAGCGCTTGATGATGTGCCAGAAGGCCTGACGCGTCATGCGCTCGCCACGCCGGGTCGGAAACAGGAACTCGGTCTGGCGATCGAGCAGGATCTCCATCCGCGCACCCTTGATGAAATCGCGGATCCATGTCTGTGCCTCATCGCCCAGCGGAATCAGGCGTTCACGATCGCCCTTGCCGACGATTCTCAGCACGCCCTGGTTGAGATTGATCTGGGAGATCCGCAGCGTAATCAGTTCAGATACGCGCAGCCCCGTGGCATACAGAACCTCGAGCATCGTTCGGTCACGGTGCCCCAGTGGGTCGCTGATGTCGGGCGCGCCCAGCAGGGCCACGACCTCGGCCTCCGTGAGTGACTGGGGCAGCGCACGACCCACCTTGGGCATCGAAATCTGCGCAGTGGGATCCTCACGCAGCACACCCTCGCGCACCAGGTAGCGGAAAAATCGCCGGAAACTCGACAGCTGGCGTGCCGTGGAGCGGGGCTTGGCACCCTGCTCCACCCGCCAGGCGATGTAGTCAAGCAGATCGGCGCGACTGGCGCTCACCAGTGAGACCTCTCGCGAGGCCAGGCGCTTGTACAGGGCCTGCAGATCGGCGCGATAGGCGCCCAGGGTGTTCTCCGAGAGTCCCCGCTCCATCCAGATCGCATCGAGAAAGCGGTCGATCAGCGCCTTGGCGGCAGCAAGATCGGCCTCGCTTTCCTGGGCATTTTTCAAGGCGTTCTGGGACATCCGGACCTTCGCTCGCTATCGGACCCCCCAAGCGGTCCGGGACGGTATACTCCGCGCCGGGCGACCCATGAGATCGCCACCCCGACGGCGGTGCCAAAGGAGTATGCGTGGCGCATTCCTGCGACAGGCGTGATGAGGATCACAGATCCCCCCATGGCGTTAACATAACGAGAAGCAGTTCACAGCCTGCGCGCGAACCGCGGCGGCCACGTCTGCCACTCTTTTGACATAAGCCGACCCTGCGCGCAATGACCCGCTCGCTTCCCGATCTGTGCTTCGGACTGTATGCACTCCTGGTCGGCGCGGCAGTGAGCATGATCACGCTGCCCCTGATGGCGGTGACTCCGGGCCTGGTCCGGCGACGGCGCATTGCACGCCGGGCGGCCAGGGTGCTGTTCGCACTCATCGGCGCCCCGCTGCGAATCGAGGGATTGCAGGGCATGTATGCGGGACCGGCGATCGTCGTGGCCAACCACGCCAGCTACCTCGACGGCATGATTCTCCAAGGCGCGCTGCCGCCGAGCTTTGGCTTTGTCATCAAGCGCGAAATCACCGGCACGCCCGGCGTGCACCTGCTGTTGCGGCTCATCGGCTCGGAGTTCGTCGAGCGGTTCAGCCACACCGGCCGCATCCGCGATGCCCGCAGGCTGGTCCGCAGAGCCAGCGACGGCGAGGCCCTCGCGTTTTTCCCCGAAGGCACGTTCGACCCGCACCCGGGCCTGAAGCCCTTCAAGCTGGGTGCCTTCGCTGCGGCCAGCCGGGCTGGCATCCCGGTCATTCCGGTGGTGATCACGGGGGCGCGCCAGATGCTGCCGGCGGGTGCCTGGCTGCCACGGCCCGGTCGACTGCACGTGCATATCGGCGCGGCCATCCACCCCGGCGAACTCGGGGAACTCGATGCCCGCGCACTGCAGCAGCTGGCGCGTGAGCGCATACTGGAGCGGCTCGACGAACCCGATCTCAACGGCCACGGTGAAGGCTGAATCCGCCCTGCGCGGATGACATACGGCGCGGCCCCCGCTAGACTTCCTGCTGCATTGCAACATCAGCGCTCGATCGCTGGTGACATAACGAGCACAAGAAACGGGAGTACCAGATCATGAGCGACCCTGAAGTCGTCATCGTCGCCGCGCGTCGTACCGCCATCGGCGCATTTGCCGGTGGTCTCAAGGACGCGTCCGTGCCACAGCTTGGCAGCGCCGTGCTGGCCGCCTGCCTCGAAGACAGCGGTGTCGCCGGCAGCGACATCGGTGAGGTGCTGATGGGCTGCGTGCTGCCGGCCGGCGTCGGCCAGGCACCGGCGCGCCAGGCCATGCGGGCCGCAGGCATACCGGATCACGTCGGCGCCACGACGCTCAACAAGGTCTGCGGTTCCGGCATGAAGGCCGCCATCTTCGCCCACGACATGATCCGCGCTGGCAGCGCCACGGCATTACTCGCCGGCGGCATGGAGTCGATGTCCGGTGCGCCCTACCTGCTGCCCAAGGCCAGGCATGGCTATCGCATGGGTCACAACCAGGTGATCGACCACATGTTCTTCGACGGCCTGCAGAACCCCTACGACGGCAACATGATGGGTCACTTCGCCGAGGAGACCGTGGCGAAGTACCGCTTCACCCGCGAACAGCAGGATGACTTTGCGCGCCGCTCGGTAGAGCGCGCACTGGCTGCCATCGAGCGCGGCGACTTCGACCGCGAGATCGTGCCGGTGAGCGTGAAATCACGCCGCGGTGAGGCGACCATCGCGCGTGACGAGGAACCCTTCAACTGCCGTATAGACAAGATTCCGAGCCTGCGTCCGGCGTTTCGCGCGGACGGCACGGTGACAGCGGCTTCGTCTTCGAGCATCTCCGACGGTGCCGCAGCCCTGCTGCTGATGAGCCGGGCCGAGGCGGATCGACGCGGCCTGGCACCGCTGGCGCGCATCGTCGGCCATGCCGGTCATGCCCAGGCACCCGAGTGGTTCACGACCGCCCCGGCCGGAGCCGTGCGCAAGCTGCTAGACCAGGTTGGCTGGAAAACCTCGGACGTCGATCTCTACGAGATCAATGAAGCCTTCGCCTGCGTCACGATGGCTGCGATTGCCGACCTGTCGCTCGATGGCGAACGCGTCAATGTCAACGGCGGCGCCTGCGCCCTGGGCCACCCGATCGGCGCCACCGGGGCACGGCTGATCGTGACCCTGCTGCATGCGCTGGCCAGCCGCGGGCTGACTCGCGGCGTGGCCACGCTGTGCATCGGCGGCGGAGAATCCACCGCAATTGCCATCGAGCGGGTCAACGCCTGAGCAAGTGGGCGTCCCTGGCCGGGAGGTCCCCGCCGCCGGCTACATGCCGGGGTAGTTGGGACCTCCGCCACCCTCGGGGGTGACCCACTCGATATTCTGCTGCGGATCCTTGATGTCACAGGTCTTGCAGTGCACGCAGTTCTGGGCGTTGATCTGGAAGCGCGGCTGCCCGTCATCACCACTGACGACTTCGTAAACCCCGGCCGGGCAGTATCTCTGCGCCGGCTCATCGTAGAGCGGCAGGTTCTTCTCAATCGGCAGTGCCGGGTCCGTGAGCACCAGGTGACAGGGCTGGTCTTCCTCGTGATTGGTCGAGGACAGGAACACCGAGCTGAGCTTGTCGAACGTGATCTTGCCGTCCGGCTTCGGATAGATTGGCGCCTTGGCCTTGTCGGCGGTCACCAGCGAGGCGTGATCGGGTTGGCGATTGTGCAATGTGAACGGCATGCGGCCACGGAAGATGTTCTGGTCGACGAACACGAAGGCCGAGCCCAGGAACGTGCCCAGCTTGTGCAGCACCGGACTGAAGTTTCGTCCGCGGTGCAGTTCCTCCCAGACCCAGGAGCCGCGCACCCGGTCCGTGTAACCGGTGAGATCGCGGCCGCCGGACTCGCCGCTGGACAAGGCGTCGAAGACTTCCTCGGCGGCAAGCGCCCCGGTCTTCAGCGCCGTGTGCGAGCCCTTGATCTTGACGCCGTTGAGGAACCCCGCATCGCAACCCACCAGCAATCCGCCGGGGAAACTCAACTTCGGCAATGATTGCAGCCCACCCTTGTTGAGCGCGCGCGCCCCGTAGCTGACGCGCTTGCCGCCCTCGAGCAGGGCGCGAATACGCGGGTGGGTCTTCCAGCGCTGGAACTCGTCGAAAAGGCTCAAGTGCGGGTTGCGGTAATTCAGCGCGATGATCAGGCCCAGGTACACCAGGTTGTCTTCAGCGTGATAGAGAAATCCCCCGCCTTCGGTATGCCCGTCCAACGGCCAACCCAGGGTATGCACGACCTCGCCCGCGCGGTGCTTGTCGGGGCTGATCTCCCAGACCTCCTTGAAGCCCAGGCCATAGTGCTGCGGATCGACGCCGTCGCGCAGATCAAACCTGCGCATCAGGCGCTTGCCAAGATGCCCGTGGCAGCCCTCGGCGAAGATCGTGTATTTCGCACGCAGCTCGTAGCCGGCCTCGAAACTGCCCTTGGGCTTGCCATCACGGCCCACGCCCATGTCGCCGGTGACCACACCACACACCTCGCCGGCGTCACCGTAGATGATCTCTGCGGCGGGGAAGCCTGGGAAGATGTTCACCTCCAGGCTTTCCGCCTGCTCACCAAGCCACTTGCACAGGCGACCGAGGCTGATGATGTAGTTGCCCTCGTTGTGCATCGGCGAGGGTACGAACATGTTCGGCACGCGCAGCGCCGCGCTATCATTGCGCAGCCAGTGGAAGGTGTCCCCGGTCACTGCCGTATTCACCGGCGCGCCGCGATCCCGCCAGTCAGGCAGCAGCTCATCGAGTGCCCGCGGCTCGAACACCGCGCCTGAGAGAATGTGTGCACCGATCTCGGAGCCCTTCTCGACGAGTGCGATGCTCAGGTCCTCGCCGTGTTCCTGGCTGAGCTGCCTGAGCCGGATGGCCGCCGCCAATCCCGCCGGGCCACCGCCCACGACGATCACATCAAATTCCATTGTCTCGCGTTCAACGTCCATGCCCTTGCCTCGCTTCTGGCCATTCGCCGCCGGACCTGCACTGCCGCACGACTGTGCGACACACCACCTTGGCTGGCGCGCATTGTAACATCGGGGCTTTTGCTGCCGGGCGCACGCTGCATTACCCTTGGCGGCGCTGACCATCCGCCCGCCTGCCGCAGGACATTGCTCATGACAGATCCACTGTGGACGCCCTCGGCCGAACGCATCGACGCGAGCCGTTGTACGCAGTTCATGCGCCATATCGAGCGCCATGACGGCGCGCAGATTGGCAACTTTGCCGAACTGCACCGCTTCAGTGTCCAGCAACCGGAGCGTTTCTGGACCTCTGTCTGGGAATTCTGTGACGTGCGTGCCGAGCGTCGTGGTGAGCGGGTGCTGGTGCACGGCGATCGCATGCCCGGCGCACGCTGGTTTCCGGGCAGCCGACTGAACTTCGCCGAGAACCTGCTGCGCTGGCGCGACGATCGCCCGGCCCTGCAGTTCGTCGGTGAGGCCGGACACACACTCAGCCTGAGCCACGCCGAGCTGCATGCAGAGGTGGCACGCATTGCGGCCGGCCTGCGGGCCGCCGGCGTCGGTCCTGGTGATCGTGTCGCAGCGTTCATGCCCAACCGGCCTGAGACGGTGATCATGATGCTGGCGGCGGCCAGCCTCGGCGCGGTGTTCTCTTCGTGTTCACCGGATTTCGGCGTCAACGGCGTACTCGATCGCTTCGGCCAGATCGAGCCGAAAATACTGCTGTGCTGTGATGGCTATTTCTATGGCGGCAAGCGCCTGGACTGCCTGAAGCCGGTGGCGGGCATCATGGCCGAATTGCCCGGGCTGGCGCGCGTGATCGTCGTACCCTACCTCGACGAGCAGCCCGACCTGAGTGCGCTTGGCGATGCCGTGACCTGGCAGGCCTTCGGTGAGGCCGGAGTCGAACTGGAGTTCGCCCAGCTGCCTTTCGACCACCCGCTCTACATCATGTACTCCTCCGGCACGACGGGCGTGCCCAAGTGCATCCTGCACGGCGCAGGTGGCACGCTGCTGCAGCACCTCAAGGAGCTGGTGCTGCATACCGATCTTCGCCGCGACGACACCATCTTCTACTTCACGACCTGTGGCTGGATGATGTGGAACTGGCTGGTCAGCAGTCTCGCGGTGGGCGCCCAGGTCGTGCTGTTCGATGGATCACCGTTCTCGCCGACCCCACGCGTGCTCTGGGACATGGCCGAACGCTATCGCGTGTGCGTATTCGGCACCAGCGCGAAGTACCTGGCTGCGCTGGAAAAGGCTGGCGAGAAGCCCCGGGAAAGTCACGACCTGTCACATCTGCGCGCCATCCTGTCTACCGGCTCACCGCTGCTGCCGACAAGCTACGACTATGTCTATCGCGACATCCATCCGGATGTGCAGCTGGCCTCGATCTCCGGGGGCACGGACATCATCTCGTGTTTCGCGCTGGGCAGCCCGCTGCTGCCGGTCCATCGCGGCGAGCTGCAGACGCCCGGCCTGGGCATGGCCGTGGAGATTTTCGATGACGACGGTGCCCGCCTGCCGCCCGGCCAGGCTGGCGAGCTGGTGTGTACGCGACCGTTCCCCTCAATGCCGCTGGGCTTCTGGAAGGACACCGACGGGCGACGCTACCACGAAGCCTATTTCGCACGCTTCGACAACACCTGGTGCCACGGAGACTGGGCGGAGTTCACCCCGCACGGTGGACTGGTCATCCACGGCCGCTCGGATGCAACACTGAACCCCGGTGGCGTACGTATCGGCACCGCGGAGATCTACCGGCAGGTGGAGAAATTGCCGGAGATTGCCGAATCGATCGTCGTGGGCCAGGACTGGCAGGGCGATGTGCGCGTCATTCTGTTCGTCCGTCTGCAGCCCGATGTCGTGCTCGATGAGGCCCTGCAGGCGCGTATTCGCCAGCACATCCGCGACAACACCACGCCGCGGCATGTACCCGCCAGGATCATCGCCGTGCCGGATATCCCGCGGACGATCAGTGGCAAGATCGTCGAACTTGCCGTGCGAAATGTAATCCACGGACGCCCCGTGAAGAATATTGACGCGCTGGCAAACCCCGACGCCCTGGCGCATTTTCGCGACCTGACCGCACTGCGCGACTGAATCGTGGCACCCGGATGACGACGCCGCTGGCCCGCTACGATCGGGCGGTCGCCGAACGCAGCCTCGATGCTGACCCGGTGCAGCGCAACGCCATGGCCACGCTCGATGCGCTCTACCATGCGCTGCTGGACACGCCGACGCCTGCGCGCGGCTGGTGGAGTCTGTGGCCGCGGGCCCGGCGCAGCGCGGTGGTGCCGTTGCGGGGCGTGTACCTCTGGGGGGGTGTCGGGCGTGGCAAGACCATGCTCATGGACATGTTCTTCCAGTGCCTGCCGATCACGCAGAAACGGCGCAGCCACTTTCATCGATTCATGAACGAGGTGCATGCCCAGCTCAATGCGCTGCGAGACCAGCGCAACCCGCTGGAGCGCGTGGCCGAGCGAATTGCCGGAACCACGCGAATCATCTGCTTCGATGAGTTCTTCGTCGCCGACATCGCCGATGCGATGATTCTGGGCACGCTGTTCGAGGCCTTGTTTCACCGCGGCGTGACGCTGGTAGCAACCTCGAACGTGCCTCCCTCGCAGCTCTACCGCGATGGCCTGCAGCGCGCGCGCTTTGTGCCAGCGATCAGGCTGCTGGAACAGCACTGTGCGCTCGTCCACCTGGACAGCCCGACGGACTATCGCCTGCGGCTGCTCGAACGCGCCGATGTGTACCAGACACCGGCGGATGGGCAAGCGCATGCCGAGCTTGCGCGCTGTTTCGATGCCATCGCCGGTGAGTCGGCACGCTCGCAGGCTCCCATGGAGGTTCTGGGCCGGAAGATTCCTGTACGCATCGCCGCAGACGGTGTGGCGTGGTTCGATTTCGCAGTGCTGTGCGATGGTCCGCGCAGCCAGAACGACTACATCGAGATCGCCCGATGCTGCCATACCGTCGTGCTCTCGGGGGTCCCCCAGTTCGATGCCGCGCGCGACAACCAGGCCCGCAGATTCATGGCCATGATCGATGAGTTCTACGACCGGCGCGTCAAGCTCGTGGTATCCGCCGCCGCGCCGCCTGAGCAGCTTTACAGCGGTGAGCGCCTGGCCTTCGAGTTCCAGCGCACGGGCAGCCGTCTGCAGGAGATGCAGTCGCACGGGTACCTGGCTTCCGAACACCGGCCTTAGCGGGAATGGCAGTTACCCTTGGCCGCGGCTGGCGTTGCCTGCGGGGGGTTTCTCCGCGCGGCTAGGCTGGGATGCGGCGCAACTGCTAGAGTGGCGGCATGGGGCGCGGTTAGTCTGGGGAATCCACGGTGGTACAGGAAAAACGCAGCACTGCGGTGCTGGAGCTGGAGGCGTTTCTGCCCTACCGGCTCTCAGTGCTGTCCAATACGGTCTCGACGGCGATCGCGAAGGTCTACCAGCAGCGCTTCCGCCTGAGCGTACCGGAATGGCGCGTGATGGCTATCCTCGGCCGTTATCCGGGACTGTCGGCGGCCGAGGTGGCCGAGCGCACCGCGATGGACAAGGTGGCCGTGAGTCGGGCGGTGGCCCGTCTGCTGAGCACCGGGCGGATACGCCGGCGCTTCAACGATGCCGACCGGCGGCGCTCCCAGCTTTCGCTCAGCGAAGATGGCCAGGCCGTCTACCGTGAAGTCGTGCCTCAGGCACTTGCGCTCGAGGGCGAACTGCTCGAAGTGCTCGACGACACGGAACGCGCGGTGTTCTCGGACATGCTGGATCGGCTGATGCGGCGTGCCGTCACGATGCACGCTCGCAGCCCGCGCTAGACAATGGCACTGACTTAAGCCGGTGGTCCGCTCCGGCAGCGGTTCCGGCGTCGCCTGCGGGAGGTCTTTGGCGGAATGGCTCCGCTTTATTTCCGCCAGAGACCTCCCGCAGGCGACGCCACCCGGCCCTTCTGGATAAGTGCCACTGTCGCCAGAAGAGCCTAGACCTGACCGATCTGCGTGCGCACCTGATAGAGCTCGGGAAAGAACTGCTGATCCATGACCTTGCGCAGGAAGGCCACACCCGACGAACCCCCGGTGCCTCGCTTGTAGCCAATAATGCGCTCGACGGCCTTCATGTGCCGGAAGCGCCATACCTGGAAATTCTGCTCGAGATCCACGAGTTTTTCGCAGAATTCGTAGGTTTCCCAATGCTGATCCGTGGCCGTGTAAATATCGAGGAGGACCTCGACGACGCGTGGATCGGGGTCGGGGACTTCGGTCCAGTCACGCGCCAGGCGATCGGCTGGAATCGCATGTCCGCGCCGATGCAGACAGGCCAGAAACTCATCGTAGATGGCCGGGCGCAGGAGCAGCGCCTCGAGTTGACCATGCTGGTCGGCGTCGTGCTCAAAGAGCTTCAGCAATTCCGGCATCTTGTTGCCGAGCAGGAATTCCAGACAACGATACTGGAAGGACTGGAACCCGGATGCATGGCCCAGCACACCGCGAAACTCCGCATACTCGCTGGGCGTGAGCGAGTCGAGCACCGACCACTGGCCGATCATCTGCAGCTGGATCTGCTTGACGCGAGCGAGAATCTTGCTCGCGCGGTAGAGTTCATCGGCACGTAACGCGACCATCGTGGCGCCCAGCTCATGAAGCATCAGCTTGAGCCAGAGCTCGGTCACCTGGTGTTGTATGATGAACAGGGTCTCGTCATGATGCGGCGGATCCGACAGCGGCCGCTGCGCAGACAGCAGCGCATCGAGACCCAGGTAGCCTGAGTAGGTGAGACGATCGCCCAGATCCGTGACGATGCCCTCTTCGAGTTGCCGCTTGCTCATGTGCTCTCCGTCGGTCGGCTGTCAGTGGGCCCTGCCAGCCGACCGTGTGTGTTGCGCGGCAACATTGTAACCGTTTTGCAGACACAGTCCGGGCCCGAACGATATAGTTTCGGTCGAAACGAAGATTTCAGGTAAACGCGCCGCGGGCAACTCCAGGCAGATCGGCGACCACAGGCCCGCCTCACCGGGTCAGCGGAGTACACACATGGAGACCATTGCCGACTTCGAGATCAAGTACTCGCAGTTTCTGGACCCGGAAGGCGAGCCCCAGGAAACCCTGCCTGCCTTCGCCCGCGACCCCGAGGAGTTGCGTGCGATGTACCGCAGTATGCTGCTGACACGCATCTTCGATGCCAAGGCCGTAAACCTGCAACGCACAGGCAAGCTGGGCACCTACGCCTCCTGCCTCGGACACGAGGCCAGTCACGTTGGCATCGGCGCGGCAATGCGACCCGAAGACTGCCTGGCGCCAAGCTATCGCGAATACGGCACGATGCTCTGGCGCGGGGTCGGCATGCACGAGATCCTGCTGTACTGGGGCGGCGATGAGCGCGGCAGCGACTTTGCCGGGCCGCGCCACGATTTCCCATTCTGTGTCCCCATTGCCACCCAATGCCTGCACGCCGCCGGTGCCGCGATGGCCTACAAGCTGCGCGGCGAGCCACGCTGCGCGGTGTCGGTCAACGGTGACGGTGGCACCTCCGAGGGTGCTTTCTACGAGGCACTGAACATGGCCGGCGCCAAGCAGCTGCCGGTGGTGTTCATGGTCATCAACAACAAGTGGGCCATCTCGGTCCCGCTGGAGTTGCAGACAGCCTCGAGGACGCTGGCGCAGAAGGCAGTGGCGGCAGGCATCCCGGGGCTGCAGGTCGATGGCAATGACGTCATCGCGGTGCGGCACTGGGTGGAGCGTGCGCTGGAGCGTGGGCGCAACGGCGAAGGCCCGACCCTGATCGAAGCGCTGACCTACAGACTTTCCGATCACACGACCGCCGATGATGCCAGCCGCTACCGCAAGCGCGAGGAAGTCGAGGCGGCCCGCAAGCTCGAACCGCTGATCCGCCTGCGCCGCTACATGAACGCGCAGGGTATCTGGGATGATAAACAGGAAGAGGCGCTCACCCGCGAATGCATCGCTGCCGTGGACAAGGCCGTCGAGCGCTACGTGAACACTGCGCGCGCGCCGGTGACGGCGATGTTCGACTACCTGTTCGCGGAACTGCCTGCTTCGCTGCGCGAACAGCGCGAGCAGGCGATACGGCTGGATGGCAACGGGGCGGGCCACTGATGGCGGCGCTTACACTGATCGAGGCCGTGACACTGGCGCTGGCCAGTGAGATGGCGCGCGATGAGCGCGTCATCGTTCTTGGCGAGGATGTCGGCGTCAATGGCGGGGTGTTTCGCGCCACGGCCGGTCTGCAGCAGCGTTTCGGTGCCGAGCGCGTGCAGGACACGCCGTTGGCCGAAGCGATGATTGCCGGGGTCTCGGTCGGCATGGCCGCGCACGGCATGCTGCCGGTGGCGGAGATCCAGTTCGACGGTTTCGTGTTTCCCGCCATCGACCAGATCATCAACCATGCGGCCCGGCTGCGCACACGCACGCGCGGGCGGCTGCACTGCCCGATGGTCCTGCGCGTACCCTACGGCGGCGGCATCCATGCGCCCGAGCACCACTCGGACAGTCCCGAAGCGCTGTTCGCACACATGCCCGGCGTGCGTGTCGTAATCCCCTCCTCGCCCGCCCGCGCCTACGGGCTGCTGCTGGCCGCCATTCGCGACCCGGATCCGGTGATCTTCTTCGAGCCCAAGCGCATTTACCGCCTGCAGAAGCAGGAAGTCGCCGACAGCGGCGAGGCCCTGGCGCTGGACGTGTGTTACACCCTGCGCGACGGTGATGATGTCACCGTGGTGACCTGGGGGGCAATGACCTATGAAACCCTCAAGGCTGCTGACAGACTCGCCACCGAGGGTATCGGCTGCGAAGTCATCGATGTGGCCACGCTCAGCCCGCTGGACGCCGACACCATCATCGAATCGGTGGAGAAAACCGGCCGGCTGGTGATTGTGCACGAGGCGCCGCGCAGCTTCGGTGCTGGTGCGGAGATCGCCGCAGTGGTCGCCGAGCGCGCCATCTACAGCCTGCGCGCGCCGATTCAGCGTGTCACCGGCTACGATACGATCATGCCGCTGTTCCGACTCGAGATGGAATACATGCCAGGCGTCGAGCGTGTCATCAGCGGTATCCGCGCCACCCTGAAGGACTAGCCTATGACAACCACATTCAAGCTGCCTGACCTTGGCGAGGGCCTGCCCGAAGCGGAGATCGTCAGCTGGCACGTCAGCGTTGGCCAGCGAGTCAAGGTTGACGAGCTGCTGGTCAGCGTCGAGACGGCCAAGGCCGTGGTCGAGGTCCCCTCGCCGTATACCGGCGTGATTGCCAGGCTGCACGCGGCCGAGGGTGAGATGGTCGCCACCGGCGCCGCGCTGGTGGACTTCGATGAAGTCGAGGGCCAGGCGCAGCCAGCGGCCGACCCATCGGACTCGGCAGATGCCCGCAAAGACGAAGCGGAGAAGGCGAACTCTGACTCAGCCGAAGCGCAACAAGCAGACTCTGACGCCGACGAGCCATCGGACAGCCAGTCGCCCGAAGCCCGCAGCGAATCATCGACGGTGGTCGGCAGCATGCCCAGCAGTGATGACATGCTGGTCGAGACCGCACGACCAGGCAGCCGGCGCAGTCGCGACGGCACACTGCGGGCAGCACCGGCGGCGCGCAAGCTCGCCGAGGAACTGGGCGTCACACTCGCCGAGGTCGCACCCTCCGGCAGCGAGGGACAGATCACGCCCGAGGATGTGCGCGCCCATGCCCAGGCCCGCGACGCGGCGCGCGCGCGGGATGCCGATACCCCGGGACCGTGGCGCGGCGGTGCGCTGCGGGGTCCGCGGCGGGCCATGGCGCGCAGCATGACCACCTCCGGGCAGCAGGTCGTGCCCTGCACGATCTTTGATGACGCCGATATCGAAGCGTGGCTTGCGCCGCGCACGATGACCGAACGGCTGTTGCGCGCGATGGTCGCCGGCTGCCGTGCCGAACCCGCGCTCAACGGCTTCTTCGATGCCCAGGCCGAGTCGCTGGAGGCATTGCAGCGCGTCGATATCGCCATGGCCGTGGACACGCCCGACGGGCTGATCGTGCCGGTGATCCGGGATGCTGCCGGCAAGTCGCTGAGCGAGCTGCGCGAGGCGGTCGATCGTATCAAGCAGGCCACGCGCGCGCGCAGTGTCAGGCCGCAGGACATGGTCGACTACACGATCACGCTGACCAACTTCGGCATGCTGGCCGGACGCTATGCCACGCCGGTACTGGTCCCTCCGACGGTGGCGATCCTCGGCGCAGGCATGCTGCAGCGCGACCTGGTGCCTGTACTGGGCGGCATCGAGGTCCATCGCCGCCTGCCGCTGTCACTGACATTCGATCATCGCTGCATTACAGGTGGTGAGGCGTGCCGCTTCCTCGCGGCCGTCATCGCGGACCTGCAACGCAGCAGCTGACCGGCGCCCACCCCACGCGAAAGGCCCTCTACGAATGAACAAGAAAACGCGCGGCCCCAAGCCCGTTATCACCCCGCTCGAAGCCACCGAGAAGTTGCTCGCCGCGACTGCCAGGGTCGCGCGCAAGCAGGCAGGCAAGCAGCCCGCGGGCATCGATATCGGGCGCTTCGTGCACGCCTACTATCGCAATGTCGCCATCGAAGACCTCACCGAGCGCAGCATCGCGACGCTGGCCGGGGCTGCGCTTGCGCACCTGCGCCTGGCACGCCAGCGACGCAGCGGCGAGACCTGCGTGCGTGCCTACAACCCGGTGGCTGAAACCGATGGCTGGAGTTCGCCGCACACGATCGTGCAGATCGTGCACGAGGACATGCCTTTCCTGGTGGACTCCAGCACCATGGCGCTCAACCGGGTCGGCCATGGCATCCATCTGACCGTCCACCCGGTCATCGAATGTCAACGCACGCCGCGGGGCCGCCTGTCCTCGGTCTCCCAGCCCGATGCACAAAGCACAGGGCGCGAATCGTTCATGCACTTCGAGATACTGCGCGAGCCGGATCCGGAACGCCTGGCGGAACTCACCGAGGCCCTGGAGCGCACGCTCGGCGACGTGCGTGCCTGTGTCGAGGACTGGCAGGCGATGCTGGCGAAACTGCGCGTAGCCAGTGCCGAGCTGCCTGCAAACGCCGCAACGCTCCCGGAGGAGTTGATCAGCGAAAGCTGCCGCCTGCTCGACTGGATGGCGGATGATCATTTCACACTGCTGGGCTACCGCGAATACCGCCTCGACCGTCGCGGCCGGCCTCGCCTGCTCGCCGAGGCCGGCACGGGCCTGGGGCTGCTGCGCGATCGGGCGGGCGAGCCACCATCTCAGCAGATTCTGAACCCTCGCATGCAACGCGTCGCCGATTCCCAGGTGCCGCTGGTGATCACCAAGGCCAACGCACGCTCGACGGTGCACCGCCCCGGCTATCTCGACTACGTTGGCGTCAAGGTGTTCGACCGACAGGGTCGACCCGTGCGTGAGCGACGTTTTCTGGGTCTCTACACCTCCGCCGCCTACAGCCGCCAGCCCCGCGACATCCCGCTGCTGCGCCAGAAGATCGGGCAGGTACTGGAGCGATCAGGCGTGACCCCGGGCAGTCACAGGGGCAAGGCTCTGCAGCATATTCTCGACACCTATCCCCGCGACGAGCTGTTCCAGACCTCCGTGGATGACCTGCTGCGCATCACCCGCGGCATTCTCAACCTGCAGGAACGCAACCGCGTGCGGCTGCTGATCCGCCGCGAGGATTTCCTGCGTTACTACTCCTGCCTGGTGTTTGTGCCCAGGGACCGGTTCCAGACCAGCGTACGCCTGCGCATCGAGGAGATTCTGCGCGAAGAACTCAACGGCGACCATGTCGACACCAGCGTCGAGATCTCCGAGTCGGTACTGGCGCGCCTGCATATCATCGTGCGCAGCTCACCTGACTCCGAACCACGGCGCGGCTTCGACGAGATCGAGCAACGCATCGCCGACGCGGTCACCACCTGGCTGGACCGCCTGCGCGTGCGCATGTTGCAACACTTCGACGAAGCACGTGGGAACGAGCTTTTCAAGCGTTATGCACGCGTATTCCCTGCCTCCTACCGCGAGGACATCAGGACGCGCGAGGCCATATTCGATATCGAGCGTATCGATGCCATCGTCAGCGGTGAGACCGATATGGCCACAGCGCTGTATCGTCCGGCGCAGTTTCGCGATGAGCGCATGCGCCTGAAGATCTGTCGTGCGGGCGAGCCCCTGTCGCTGTCGCGCGTGGTTCCGATTCTGGAGAACATGGGTCTGGAGGTGACCAGCGAGCGACCTTACCGGATGCGCATGCACACCGAGCACCAGATTTACATCCAGGACCTCGACGTGGTGCCACATGATCGTCGTATGCTCGACCCGGCCGAACATGGCGAGCGCTTCCAGCAGTGTTTCCGCGAGACCCTGGACGGCGAGCTCGAAAACGACGGCCACAATCGCCTGGTGCTGATTGCCGGACTGGATTGCCGCCAGGTCGTGCTGCTGCGTGCCTGCACCAAGTACCTGGTGCAGTCGGGAATGCCTTTCAGCCAGGCCTACATGCAGGAAGTGCTGACGCAAAGCCCGCAACTGGCCTCGGCGCTGGTCGAGTTGTTCACCGCCGAGTTCGATCCCGACATGCCGGAGCGGCAGCGCTCGCGTCTTCGCAATGCCGCCGAGTCGCGCATCACAGCGTGCCTGGAGACGGTGACGAGCCTCGACGAGGATCGCATCCTGCGCGGTTACCTCGACACCATTCGCGCAACACTGCGCACCAACTTCTTCGCCCACGACCAAGCCGGTCGGCCACGCGAATACCTGTCTTTGAAGCTCGACCCTGCGCAACTGCCCGAACTGCCCAGGCCGCGTCCACGCTACGAGATCTTCGTCTATGCCACACGCATGGAAGGGGTCCACCTGCGCGCCGGAAGCATCGCGCGCGGCGGCCTGCGATGGTCGGACCGGCGCGAGGATTTCCGCACCGAGGTGCTGGGCCTGATGAAAGCCCAGCAGGTCAAGAACACCGTCATCGTTCCCAACGGGGCGAAAGGTGGATTCGTCTGCAAGCGCCTGCCGGAGGGCAATCGCGAGACGGTCCAGCGGGAAGTGCGCCGCTGTTACCGGATGTTCATCTGCGGGCTGCTCGACATTACCGACAACATCGTGGACGGCGAGATTCGTGTGCCTGCACGCGTACGCAGGCGCGATGGCGACGACCCGTATCTCGTCGTGGCCGCCGACAAGGGCACGGCGACGTTCTCGGATCTGGCCAACGAGATTTCTGCCGAGTACGGATTCTGGCTGGGGGATGCGTTCGCCTCGGGAGGCAGCCAGGGCTACGACCACAAGAAGATGGGTATCACCGCTCGCGGTGCGTGGGAGGCCGTCAAGCGACACTTCCGCGAACTGGGTCGCGACATCAATGCCGAGCCGTTCACGGTGGCCGGCATCGGCGATATGAGCGGCGATGTGTTCGGCAACGGCATGCTGCAGTCGCAGCGCATCCGGCTGGTGGCCGCGTTCGACCACCGCCATATCTTCATCGACCCCGAGCCGGATCCGGCGGCCTCCTACGCGGAGCGCCAGCGCATGTTTGCGCTGCCCTCCTCGAGCTGGCAGGACTACAGCACGGCGCTGATCTCCGCCGGGGGCGGCGTCTATCCACGCGCAAGCAAATCCATCGATCTTTCACCGGAGGCCGCGCGACTGCTGGGCCTCAAGGAGACCCGCGCCACACCTCCCCAGGTGGTACAGGCCATCCTGCGGCTGCCGGTGGACCTGCTGTGGAACGGCGGCATCGGTACCTACGTGAAAGCCTCGAGCGAGTCGCACGAGGAAGTCGGGGACCGCGCCAACAACGCCGTACGTGTCAACGGCAGGGACCTTCGCTGCAAGATCATCGGCGAAGGCGGCAACCTCGGTCTGACCCAGCTCGGACGTATCGAGTATGCCCAGAACGGCGGGCGCTGCAATACCGACTTCATCGACAACTCGGGCGGCGTGGAGTGTTCCGACCGGGAAGTGAACATCAAGATTCTGCTCAGCGAGGCCATCAGTGCCGGCGAACTGCGCAGGCCGGCGCGTAACCGGCTGCTCGAGCGGATGACCGACGAGATTGCCGAACTGGTGCTCAGAACCAATGCCCAGCAGGCCCAGGCCATCGGTGTGCTCGCCTCACGATCCGTCGAACGCAGCAACGAGAATGCCAGCCTGCTGCGCTGGCTCGAACGCGCAGGACTCCTCGACAGGGATCTTGAGTTCCTGCCCGACGAGGAAACCATCGAGGAGCGTCGCGCCCGCGGCCGCGGGCTGACCCGCCCCGAGCTCGCCGTCATGCTCGCCTACGCCAAGATTGCGCTCTACGACCAGCTGGCCGAATCCGACATCAGCGGTGAGGCATCGCTGGCCGAGGAACTGCTGCGTTATTTCCCGGCACCGCTGCGCAAGCGCTTCGCCCGTCACATGCCTCGCCACCGTTTGGCCCGCCAGATCATCGCCATGCTGGTCACCAGCAGCATGATCAATCGCATGGGCCCGAGCTTCCCGATGCGCGCCCAGGAAGAGACCGGGGCCGACGCTGCAAGCATTGCACGCGCCTATACGATCGCGCGCGAGGTGCTCGGCATGCGCGCGCTTTGGGAGGACATCGAGTCGCAGGGCCATCTGCGCCATGCCAATGTGGAACTCGACATGCTGTTCGACTCGGCACGCCAGCTTCGCAACGGCGTGTACTGGTTTCTTCGCCACCATGCAGGCGAACTCGACGTCGCCTCCCAGGTCACTGCAATGCGCGAGGGCGTAGCGCAGATCATGGATCAACTGCCACAGGTCATGCCCGCAGTCACCGCACGACGCCTCGAGCGGGCTGTCGACGAGCTGGTTCAGAAGGGCGTCGAAGCGACGACGGCCCGACGGATGGCGGCACTTCCGCACGCGCTTGCCGCACTCGACATTGTCGAACTCAGCCGCCAGATCAACCACGATCCCCTTGAGGCTGCGCATGCGTACTTCGAGCTGGGACGTGCGCTGAAGCTCGACTGGCTGAAGGTGGAGATCGAACGCCTTGTCGTGGAGGGGCGCTGGCAGGCGCTGGGGCGAGGCACGCTGCGCGGATCAATACACGATCTGCAACGCCAGCTCCTGCATCGCTGCCTCGTTGGCCGCGACCATGCCCAGCCCGCACAGGCCGTGAGCGAGTGGCTGAAATCCCAGCGCGGCGCCGTGGTCAAGACACTGCGCATCCTCACCGAGATGCAGGCCAGCCGCAAGATCGACTTCGCGACCCTGTCTGTGGCCCTGGAGGAGGTGCGTCAACTCGCGGCGAACAGTTGAGGCGTTGGTGTAGAATGCCGGATCGTCGAATTCTCCGGAGAACCTCTTGGCACAGGAACCACTGATTGCTGTCTTCATCGACTTCGAAAACCTTGCCCTGGGCGTCGACCAGAGCAAGCAGAAAACCTTCGAAGTCCAGCTGGTGCTCAAGCGCCTGCTGCAGAAAGGCCGCATCGTATTCAAGCGCGCCTATTGTGACTGGTCGCGGTACCGGCGATACGTCAATGAATTCCATGCGGCCGGCATCGAGCTTGTCGACATTCCGCAGAGCAAAATGAGCGGCAAGAACAGTGCCGACATTCGCATGGTCGTCGATGCCCTCGAGTTGTGCTACGTCAAGGAGCACCTGGACATGTTCGCGCTGGTGTCCGGTGACAGCGATTTCTCGCCACTGGTCTCCAAGCTCAAGGAGAACGACAAGCGCGTCATCGGCTGCGGGGTACGGCGTTCCTCATCGGATCTGCTGATCAACAACTGCGATGAGTTCATCTTCTACGATGATCTTGAGAAAAAAGCTTCGGCACCGCCGCGCCGCCGCCGCGAAGGCGGCAGCGAGAAGGACACGAAGCGCGACACATCCCTTGATATCCTGGTCTCCACGGTGCAGTCGCTACAGTCCGACTACGACACCGTGTGGGCCTCCATGATCAAGCAGACGATCCGGCGCGTTCACCCCGATTTCAGTGAGTCCGCCTCGGGGTTCAAGAATTTCACCGATCTGCTCGAGGCCGCGGCCAAGGATGGGCGTATCCGCCTGGACGCCGATGAGCAGCGCGGTACCTACAAAGTCAGCGCCATCGAATAGGCGCACGCCGGGAAACCAAAAATGACTGGAAAACTCGTACTGTTGCGCCACGGGCAGAGTGAATGGAATCTGAAGAATCTGTTCACCGGCTGGAAGGACGTCGATCTGACCGAGCAGGGTTGCGCCGAGGCCCGTCGTGCCGGACGCGAATTACGCGAGGCGGGTCTGCGATTCGATTTCGCCCACACCTCGCTGCTGAAGCGCGCGATTCGCACGCTATGGCTGACGCTCGACGAGATGGACCTGATGTGGATCCCGGTGCGGCGGCACTGGCGCCTCAACGAGCGCAGCTACGGCGCCCTGCAGGGACTCAACAAGGCGGAGACCGCCGCGCAACATGGCGAGGCCCAGGTCAAGATCTGGCGGCGCAGCTACGATATCCCGCCGCCGGAACTGGCCGCTGGGGACGAGCGCCACCCGCGCCACGATGTGCGCTACCGCATGCTCGATCCGGCCGTACTGCCGGGCACCGAGTCGCTGAAGACCACGCTCGAGCGGGTGCTGCCCTACTGGCAGGACAGCATTGCCCCGCAGCTGCTGGCCGGCCAGAACGTACTGATCGCCGCCCACGGCAACAGCCTGCGTGCGCTGGTCAAGATGCTCGAGGACATGCCGGAATCCGAGATCGTGGGATTCAATATCCCCACGGGCGTGCCGCGGCTCTATGAACTCGACGCAGCACTGAAGCCTGTGCGTGCCGAGTTCCTGGGCGATCCCGAGGCGATCGCCGCGGCCGCCGCCGCGGTAGCCAACCAGGGCAAGGCATGAGTCGATGATTTACACACTCCACGAGCGTCGCATCCGGCCGGCCGGTCGCTTTTACGTGGCGCCGTCGGCACAGGTCATCGGCGACGTGGTGCTTGGAGAAGACGTCAGCATCTGGTTCGGTGCCGTGGTGCGGGCCGACTGCGAGACGATCACTATCGGCGCGGGCAGCAACATCCAGGACGGCTCGGTGCTGCATGTCGATCCGGGTGCGCCGCTGACCATCGGCGAGCGCTGTACCATCGGTCACATGGTGATGCTCCACGGGTGCACGCTGGGCGATCATTGCCTGATCGGCATCGGCTCGGTAATCCTCAACAAGGCCCGGGTCGGCAGCAACTCCATCGTCGGGGCGAACAGCCTGATCACCGAGGGCAAGGAATTTCCGCCCGGCTCGCTGATCATGGGCGCACCGGCCAAGGTGGTGCGCGAGTTGAGCGACGAGCAGATCGCCATGCTGGCCCATGGCGCCGATCACTACATCGACAATGCCCGGCAGTTCGAGCAGGGGCTTGCGCTGGATCCGCGCTACAGTGACTGAAGTCGCTGCGACCGCTAGTTTGGCTGCGCCCTCGACTTGCGCACCGCGCCCTTCGCGGACCCTGCCGGCGCTTTTTTCGACCTGGTCTTGGCCGCCGCAGCCTTGCCTGAGACCTTTTTTGCAGACGCCTTGCTGGCGGGCCACTTCGCCCGCTTGCCGGAAGTTTTCTTCGGTGCCGACTTCGGCCCATTGGCACGTCCGCGCGTTCGTGCGGGCTTGGCGGCAGCCGTCGTCTGCGCAGGCGCGCACAGACGTCTGAACCCGGCCGCGGCATACGGCACGAGGCGTTCATGCACGCTGTCGAGATCGCTGGAGCGACACACGCCACCGGAGAGCTTGTCGATGCGACCGGTCTCGGCGAAGGTCAGGGTCAGCGCACCGGACAGGAAGTGGTAGCTCCAGTAGATGTCCTCCTCGCGCGCCCCCGGCAGCGCATCGCGCAGGGCAGCAATGAACTCCTGGACCAGCGGATCGAAGAACTTGGTCATGCCGATGGGCGCCAGTTCGGGCGAATTGTTGACCTGTGCCACCAGCGCGAAGAAACGCTTCCAGCCCGCACTGCCCCGGGCCGAGCGGTTGAGAAGAGGATGCGTAAAGGCATCGATGATCGCCTCCAGGGACGGTGAATCCGGTGCGGCCGCCTGGCGACACGCGGCGAGCATCTGCAGCCGCTCCTCGTTGAGCATCTCGGCGCGGCGCAGAAAAACGGTCTCGAACAGATCGTTCTTGCGGCCGCAGTGATAGCTCACCAGCGCGACATCGACACCGGCTTCACGCGCGATTTCACGCACGCTCACCCCGTGGAAGCCGCGATCGGCGAACAGTTTCTCGGCAGCATCAAGGATGCGTTTCCTGGTGGACGCGGCGGCCTTGCCCATGATGTCAGATTCCCTTGTTGGCGGCGGTGGCCGCATACAGCCTGATTGCTGCAGCGCACCATTCGCATTCACCCTGCAGCCTGCGCAAACGTTCCCCGGATGCCTCGCACACAATCGATCCCCGGATGCTTGCGTTTCATCAGACGTTGAAATAAATTTCAACACCTGTTGAATCTCGATGCAAGCATCACGCATTCGGTTGCGATCCTCTGGGGAGATCAGCAACGGCAGCGCCTCATGCGGCGCTGACGAATTTTCCATCAGGCACTGGGAGAACACCACCATGAATTACTGCAATCGCCTGGCCCGCGGTCTCGTCGCCGCCGGCGTGGCAAGCGCACTGGGCTTGCCGGTCATCTCCGCAGCCCAGGCGCAGGGCGCCCGGGCGATCGAGGAAATCGTCGTCACCGCGCGGCGTACCGAGGAAACCCTGCAGGACGTGCCCATTTCCGTATCTGCGTTCAGTGCCGAGGACCTGCGCAACCTGCAGGCTGAGAATCTCTCCGGCCTGCAGGGCGCGGTGCCCAACCTGAACCTTGTCCAGGGTCGTGGCTCGGCCTCGAGTGCGAACATCTTCATTCGCGGCATCGGTCAGCCCGATGCGCTGCAGACCTTCGACCCGGGCGTTGGCATCTACCTCGATGATGTCTACATCTCGCGTATCCAGGGGGCACTGTTCAGCCTGCACGATATCGAGCGCATCGAGGTCCTGCGTGGCCCGCAGGGCACGCTCTACGGCAAGAACACCATCGCCGGGGCCATCAAGCTGGTCACACGCAAGCCCACGGCGGAGACCGAAGGCGACATCGAGGTCGGCTTCGGCCGCTATAGCGCCCGCAACGCCAAGGCCTATTTTGCCGGAGGGATCACCGACACCCTGTTCGGCAGCATCTCGGGCCTGTGGGCCGAGCGCGATGGCACGGTCAGCGACTACCTCACGGGCCGCGAGTACAACGACCGCGACGATCGCGCCGCACGTGTCGCGCTGCGCTGGGTACCCACCGATACGCTGGAAGCCACACTCGCAATGGACACCACCAGGCAGCGCAATGCCTTGAGCATGGGCAAGGCGGAGGCCCTACTGGTTGCCTTCGACATAGCCACCGGCACCTTTGTGCCACTGCGCGCACCTGCTGCGGGAGAGTGGGACCGCACCGCAGCGTCGACTTTACCGAATGATCCCGCGCAGTCGCTGGACCATCATGGCGTGTCGTTCACGGTGGACTGGGACATCAGCGATGCGCTGGCTGCCAAGTCGGTCACCGCATGGCGCCGTCTGGAGACGGATTTCTTCATAGACATCGACGGAACTGAACTCCTTTTGGGTGACGTCTTTGTCGGCGTGCGCCAGGAACAAATGTCGCAGGAATTCCAACTGTCCTGGGACAATGGCAGCGGCCTGCGGGGCGTCGGTGGCATCTACGGTCTCAAGGAGCGGGTCGGGTCCGAGCAGGCCGCCTTCGCCGATGACTTCCTGCAGCTTTTCGGCGCGCCGCTCGATTTCCTCCGCACCATCAACGACTACCTGGAGACCGAAAGCTACGCGGCGTTCGGCCAGGGCACCTGGGACTTCGCCGACCAGTGGTCAGCCACCCTGGGCCTGCGCTACACCTATGAGAAAAAGGATTACTTCCGAACCACAAGCACCTTCTCGGCGGCCTTCCCGCTGCTCGACGGCACTTTCGCTTTCGACATTGACGACAGCTGGAGTGCGTTCACGCCCAGTCTGACCATCGACTACAAGGCAACTGACGATGTACTGCTCTACGGCAGCATGTCACGCGGCTTCAAGAGCGGCGGCTTCAACGGCCGCGCGAATAGCCCCAACGAGGTCAGCGTATTCACCCCCGAGTATGTGTGGACTTATGAGCTGGGCGCAAAAAGCAGCTTTGACGACAACCGCCTGCGCGTGAATGCCGCGGTCTTCTACAGCGATTACAAGGACTTCCAGGCGCGCGTGTCCGAGGTGGCCAATCCCGACGACCCGGTACCGAACTTCGGCTTTCCCGTCATCAACGCCGGCAAACTCGAGATCTTCGGCGCCGAGCTCGAGACCATCTGGCTGCCGACCGACAACCTCGTAATCTCTGCGCAGATTGGCTATCTCGATGCCGATTACAAGGAGTTCAATGCGGCGGTAGCCGGACCCGGCGGTACTGTGATCCCGGTAGACAGATCCGGAGACGAACCGGCATTCGCGCCTGACTGGACGACGCGCTTCGCTGCCAACTACACCTTCGAACTTGGCGCTTCAGGTGCTCTCATCGTAGGTGCAGACGCGGCCTACCGTTCGAAGATGTGGCTGTCTGTCGACAACCGGGACGTACTCACGCAGTCCGGCTACTGGTTGAGCAATGCCTTCGTCAGCTGGTTGAGCGAAGACACCCGCTGGCGTGTCACCGGTGGCGTAAGGAACCTCACTGACAAGACCTACAGGGTCGATGCACAAGAGTTCTCGAGCGTCGGCAATATCCAGACCGCCTATTACGGCGATCCGCGC
>JAFIFN010000036.1 GCA_020832005.1 Gammaproteobacteria bacterium
CGGCAGCCATCGCCAATTCGGTGCTCAACCGGATGCTGGCTCGCGGTGCGGTGCACGCCGATCAGATCGTCAGCCTGTATCGCTCCGAGACCTTTCCCACCACCGCCTACGGCTATGCGCACAATCTTGTCCCCGAACTGGCCGCGAAAATCCGCGAAGCCTTTTTCAGCTACCCCTGGGAGGGTTCTGCGCTGGCCGAGGAGTTCCGCCAGTCCGGCGAAGCGCAGTTCCTGCCGATCACCTACCAGCAGCACTGGCAGGTGATCCGCGACATTGATGCGCGCAGCGGCGTTCGCTACGACTGCCGCTGACATGCTGGAAATAGAGGGTCTGTCCAAGCACTATCCCGGCACCGCTGCAGCAGCACTCGACAATGTGAGTCTGCAGCTTGAGGGTGGCGAAATCATCGCACTGATCGGGCCTTCGGGTGCCGGCAAGAGCACGCTGATCCGCTGCATCAACCGCCTGGTCGAACCCACGGCCGGACGTATCGTGCTTGCCGGCGAGGAGCTCACGGCGCTGCGTGCGCGTGAACTGCGCCGCGCCCGACGCCGTATCGGCATGGTATTCCAGGAATTCGCGCTGGTCGAGCGACTCAGCGTCATGGAGAACCTGCTGTCCGGCCGCCTGGGCTATGTCGGCCTGTGGCGATCGGTGCTACGTCGCTTCCCCCAGTCCGATATCACGCGCGCCTTCGAGCTGCTCGAGCGCGTCGGACTGGAGGGCTATGCCGATCGTCGCGCTGATACCCTGTCCGGCGGACAGCGCCAGCGGGTGGGCATCGCGCGTGCGCTGATGCAGGCGCCGGAGCTGCTGCTGGTCGATGAGCCGACCGCCAGCCTGGACCCGCGCACCGCGCGCCAGATCATGCGACTGATTCATGAGCTGTGCACCGAGCACAAGCTGCCTGCAATCATCAATCTGCATGATGTGCCGCTGGCCATGCGATTCTGTCCGCGCATCATCGGCCTGCGTGGCGGTCGGATCGTTTTCGATGGACCGGTGAAACAACTCGATACCACGGTGCTTACGCAGATCTATGGTGATGAGGACTGGGCATCGATGGCCGGCGAACAGGCCGACGACGATGCGCAGGACGACGTCGCCTCCGGCGCTGCAGTTGTCGATCGCGGGCGAGCGCCATGAACGACGCCGCGCTTCGCTGGCGACGGCCGCCGATGATCGCCAATCCCTGGTGGCGCGCGGCGCTGTGGCTGGGTGTGGGCGGCTACCTGATCGCGGCCGTCGGGTCGCTGGAGATCAACTGGCAGCGCATCGTCGCCGGTATGCCGCGAGCACTGGAGTTCGTGCAGGCCATGGCCGCACCGGACTTCGTATCGCGTGCTGACCAGATCATCGACGGCGTACTTGAAAGCCTGACCATGACCCTGGTGGCCACTGTCGCAGGTTTCGTGCTCTCCGTGCCCGTGGCGCTGGGCGCGGCCCGCAATCTTGCACCGGCACCGGTCTACCTGTTCTGCCGCGCGATCATCGCCGTGTCACGCAGTTTTCAGGAAATCATCATCGCCATCCTGTTCGTCGCAATGCTCGGCTTCGGCCCACTGGCCGGGGTCGTCACACTGGCCTTTGCCAGCATCGGATTCATCGCCAAGCTGGCCGCCGAGGATATCGAAGCCATGGACACCCGCCCCCTGGAAGCCATTCGGGCGACCGGCGGCAGCTGGGCGCAGGTCATCCACTGGGCCGTAAAGCCACAGGTCATGCCGCGGCTTGCCGGGATTACGCTGTATCGCCTGGACATCAATTTCCGTGAATCTGCGATTATCGGCATTGTCGGCGCCGGCGGCATCGGCGCGACGCTCAATACGGCGTTTGATCGCTATGAGTTCGACACCGCCGCCGCCATCCTGCTGATCATCATCATCATTGTACTGATGGCCGAGTACCTGTCGGGCATGTTGCGCGCGAGGCTTCGCTAATGGCCGTGTTCACCCGCGACGGTGAATTGACCTGGCGCAGACGTGATCGTCGTGAGGCGCTGCAGCGCTGGATGGCAAGCTTTGCCTTCGTCACGTTGCTGTTGCTGTGCTGGCAGGTGATCGCCGAACGAACACTGTGGGATTTCGTGCTCGATGCGCCGGCCCAGGGTGCGGACCTGGTGGGACGCATGATTCCGCCGGATCTTCCGTACCTGCAGCGATTGTGGCGGCCGCTGTGGGACACCTTCAATATGGCCACGCTGGGGACACTGATTGCGATCGTATTCGCTACGCCACTGGCCTTTCTTGCCGCGCGCAACACCACGCCACGTTTCCCGCTCATCCGGCCGATCGCGCTGCTCATCATCGTCGCCTCGCGCTCGATCAACTCGCTGATATGGGCCCTGCTGCTGGTGCTGATCCTGGGACCCGGAGTACTGGCTGGCGTCATCGCCATCGCACTGCGCTCGATCGGTTTCATCGGCAAGCTGCTCTACGAGGCGATCGAGGAAATCGACACCAGGAGCGTGGAGGCCATCACCGCGACCGGGGCCAGTCCCGGGCAACTGCGTGCCTACGCCGTGGTGCCGCAGATCATGCCCGCGTTTGCCGGCATCAGTGTCTATCGCTGGGACATCAATATCCGCGAGGCCACGGTGCTGGGACTGGTCGGTGCGGGCGGCCTTGGTCTGGAGCTGATGGCCTCGGTCAACACGCTGGCCTGGGGCAGGGTCAGCACCCTGTTCCTGCTGATACTCGCGACCGTGCTGATCAGCGAGTGGGTCTCCGCGCGCTTGCGCGCGGCCGTCACCTGACGGCACGCACTGGTCTAATGCGCAGCACGGCGCTGCTCAGGACATATTCGCAGTCAGGCGGATCCTAATCCTCGTGCGCAATATCGTCGTCAGGATTACGCCGGGGAATCTCGACCTCGGCCTCGTCGGCGGCCGCATCACCGTCTGGCTCACCCTCGAAGCTGACGATCAGCTCGGTCAGCGAGGCCTCGTCAAGCCGCCTTACGCTGGCCACCGGGCAACGATCGGGCACGCCCGGCCGGTCGATGATCACGCGATCGCCGGCGAATCCGGCAAGCCTGCCCGTACGCCCACGCAAGGCGATGGTATCGGCGAATCGCAATCCCTGGCAGGCCGGCATCAGCTCCACGTGATAGGCCTGACGGCGGGTGGGCGCATAGAGGATCAGGTTGCTGTCGTCGAGCACGCGGAAATCGCGCACCTGATCGATGCGCACCCAGTCAGTGCTTATCGAGCGACTCTCGGATGCTTCATCGGCATTCGTCTGCGTGTCGGTGGCAGCACATCCGCCCAGTAGCGCGATGCCTGCAACTGTCGTGAGCATGTTCCTGGTGATCAACCACATGATGGAGGCTCCTGGTTGTTTTGTAGTTCGACCGGGCGGTACGAAATCCGTTCAGTCGTGGTCAGCGGCGTGTGTCGCGCTCAGCCGGGCCAGCCGTGCCCTCATGGCCTCATTTTCCTCCAGCAACTCCAGCGCCAGTGCAGCACCCGCCAGGTTCAAACCCAGGTCGCGCTGCAGGCGACGCACGATGCGCGCACGCCGCAGACTCTCGGCGGGAAAACGCCACTGTTCGGGGACCAGACCCTCGGGCTCCAGCACGCCCTCCTCGACCAGTTCGACCAGCCACTCGCGGCGCACCGCGCAGGCCTGGCACAACTCGCCTGTGGTGATCTCGACACTCTCCTCGATGAGGATCCCCTGGACTGTCTGACGCCTCTGGCTCATTCAACCCTCCAGCGCAGCACGCGGATTGAAGTCGAACTTTTGCGCAAACGCCTCGTAGCTTGCGCGCGCCGCCTCGTCGTTTGCCGGCGGCAGGGCAATCTGCAACACGGCATACAGATCCCCCGGTGGCTGCCCGGGGATACCCCGGCCCTTGAGCCTGAGTTTACGCCCGGCTGCGGACCCCGGCGGAATTTTCAGGCCGACACTGCCGCCGGGTGTGGGCACCTGCACGGTGGCGCCAAGCGCCGCTTCCCAGGGGGCAACCGGCAAGTCGAAGTACAAGTCGCGGCCATCGACGCGATAGAGTCGATGAGGTCGAAAGTTGACTTCCAGGTACAGATCCCCGGCCGTGCCGCGGCCCAGGCCCGGCGCACCCTGCCCTGTCAGGCGGATCTGCTGACCTTCGCGCACGCCGGCCGGGATGCGCACACTGAGTTCTCTCTGGCGGGTGCGCAGATATCCCTCGCTGTCGACTTCCGGCATCTCCAGCGTGATCCGGCGGACCGCGCCATTGATGGCGTCCTCCAGATCGATCAGCACGCGCGCATGATGGTCCTGGCCACGGGCGTGCATCTCCGCACCACGGGCGCCCGGGCCCCGCTGCGCCCCGGCAGCACGTCGCGCGAACAGCTCCTCGAAAAAATCACTGAAGCCGCCACCAGAACCGGCCGCGTCGCTGTACTCGAAGCCACCATCCCAGTCCGGCGGGGGACGAAACTCCTGCCCGGGCCGGTAGCCTTTGCCCAGCTGGTCGTAGGCAGCGCGCTTTTCGGGGTCCTTCAACACCTCGTAGGCCTCCCCAAGATCCTTGAAGCGGACCTCGGCGTCGCCTTCTTTGCTCACGTCCGGGTGATACTTGCGCGCCAGCTTGCGGTAGGCACGCTTGATCTCATCCTGGCTCGCATCGCGCGCCACACCCATGATCGCGTAGTAGTCCTTGAACTGCATGTACTCTCCGCGAATGCCGGCAAATCCTCGGGGATAATAGCGCCCGATTGCCGAAACGATCCACTGTAGCGACTGTCAGGTCGTTTAATTCACCGCAATTCGAACAATGCTCCATCAGAACGGTCGAAACTACATCGGTGTTTGCCGAAACCTTCGGAAATTACGGATGCGCAACATCTTCTGCGCCGTACCACGATGAACACAGCGAACACTAACATCAAGGAGAATCCAGTATGAAACTCGTCAAGACGATGGTGACGGCTGCGGCCCTTTTGCTCTCGGCAGGGGCACTCGCCGATCGCAACCTGGCCGAGCCCGGGGACCCCGGCCCGCTGGAGCACTACATGAAGACCGGCGAGTCGGAAAGCTGCATCTTCACGCCGCGCATCAGCCGCACCGATGTCATCGACTCACAGACGATCCTGTTCCACATGGGCCGTCGCGATGTATACATGAACCGCCTGCCACGCCACTGCCCGGGACTGGCCCGAGAGCGCGCCTTCACCTACACCATCAGGGGCAGCCAGCTGTGCAGCCTCGACATTATCCGGGTGCTGGAAACGCCGACGATGCGCATGCTCGGCGCCTCCTGCGGTCTTGGCAAGTTCGAACGCCTTGCCGTGCGGGCAGACCTGGAATCCGACGACTACGAATACGAATTCGAGGATGAAGACGCCGAGGTTGATAACGACTCGTAAATCCGCAGGCATGGCAGCTGCGCCGGCGCCGAACAGGCCGCGCACGGGATCGACTCCGTGCGCGGCCCGATACGGCCGGTCCGGCCGAGTCCCTGTCCGTTACGCCGCTCCGGGTTCGACAGCTTCGTCGGCCACTGGCGGGGCTGCAGGGGCCACATCCGGTCTTGGCACGGGAATGACGTAGCTGTCCGGGTATTCACGATGCTTGTCGGTAATCGCATCGACGATACCGAAATCCAGGAACACCGCACTGGCGACAATCTTGCCACCCATCGTACTTTGCAGAGCGCCGGTCACCTCCTGACCCTCGTCGGTCCGACACCTGTATTGCAGCACATCGTCTGATCGTCTCACGGAGACGACGGCCGGCACTGACGTCTGCCAGGCACCGCGCTTGTTCGACAGATCGCAACTCCCGTAGCCCCCGTTGCTGAATGACAGGGAAATGGGCGTCATTGCGTCATTCGTCAACGTCGCGCAGCCTGTCAATCCGAGAACGATCACCAACCCAGCTAATTGCTTTATCACTGCGATTTTCCCCTTAGCTCACCAGGACAGAGGTCGACCATATGTACGGACAGGCATTGGCCGTGAATGGTCATCTACCCGAACCGCCCAATTGCAGATAGCACAGCGCGATAAAACGCGCCACAAAATCTTGAGTGACGGAATCACAGCGGTGCTTGCCGGGGCTTACGGAGATTTTCCGGCCTGTCAGTCCCGCTCACCCTCTCCGGCGATGGCAGCGAGCCTTGCGTAAAACTGCTCGGCTTCCTGGGTATGGCCGGCGGCCTCGGCAGCCCGGGCCGCACCGAGCAGCGTGTTGTAACGACCCGGCCAGATGGCATCAGATGCACGATAGGCATCCAGCGCCTCCTGCGGACGCTCCAGCTCAGCCAGCAGCTCCCCCAGTGCTTCGTTGGGTGGCAGCAGCGCGCCGGGCGTCACCGGGTGTTTCTCCACCGACGCTTCCAGCTCCGCAGCCTTGCGCAGGTGGGCCACGGCTTCATCGTGCTCGCCTTTTGCGTGGGCAAGCCTGCCCGCCAGGATGCGACGGTCGACCTCGATATAGACGGCGAAGCGCGCATCGGGCCCGTCCTTGGCTGCCTCGCGCAGCGCGGCCATACGCTGCTGGGCGCGTTCGGCGGTATCCATGTCGCCGCCATGTAATGCACCCAGGCCGCGTGCAAACCAGCTCATTGCCGTGGGCCACGGAAAGTCCTGCCAGGGGACGTCGTCCGGCGACTTCGGCTCAATCTGCGCCGCTGCTTCCCAGTCCCGCCGTTCCACCGCCAGACGCGCCGGAATCGCTGCGAGATGGAAGGCGCTGATGAACGTGGGCTGGTGGGGGTCGTGCTTGCGCGTCGTATCCCAGATGGACTCGGCCGCCTTGACTTCGCCGCGTTGCAGATGACCGTAGACCAGGTAGTCCTGGGCGTGGATGTAGTGATGGGAGGTCGTCCCGTTGGCGGGCTCACGCAACGCGGCGGCGGCCGAGCGCTGGTTCCAGTCAATGACCTGCGGCCAGTCACCCAGGCGCACGTAGATGTGGGATGGCATATGCAGGGCATGCGCCGTGTCCGGCGCGATCTCACCGTACAACGCCACCATATCCAGTGCGTTGGCGGCGCGTCCGTCAGCGTCGGTGGCGTGAATCGAGTAGTGAATGGCACCGGGATGCGCAGACTCGGCCTCGAATACGTTTCGCAGGATGGCTTCCGCGCGGTTATGCAGGGCATGCCGATCGTCGGCCACCGTCGCCTGGGTCAGCAAGGCCAGCCCGTAAAGCGAGGCTACGTCGTGGTCATCAGGATAGGCTTCATAGGCCCGCCCCATCCCGGCTATCCAGCCGGGCATCCGATCCCACAGTCGCTGCGTCTCGGGTTCGAAAAAGGCTGCAGTCGCCTCCACCAGCAGCCGCTCGCGACGCGACTCGACACCCTCGGCTGCGCGGGCGATGGCCGCACGGGCCTGCGTGACCTCGGCGGCGCTGGGCGTGGTCGCCCACAGGGGCTGGAACAGCGTCGTGGCCACACCCCAGTGGGCCATGGCGCAGCCGGGATCGGTTGCGAGAATGTCGTTAAATGCCCGGCGTGCCTGGACATACATCATGTGGTGCATCAGGCCCAGCGCGCGGTCGAAGTTCGAGCGCACCGCCTCGTTGCAGTCGACCTGGAAGTCCACGTTGCCTATCGGCTGCTCGGGATGGACGTCGTCGTGGTCGTGCATGTGCTCATGCTGGGCGAGCGCCCCAGCAGGGCCTGCAACAACAAGCAGCATCGCCAGCGTGACGGCGCAAGGGATGCGAATCGTGCGGAAAACGGGCTGCATGACTGCCTCCTTGTTCGTTCCTGCCGCGGCATGCCGGGCATCGGTCCGATGGAGACAGGTACGGGCCGAACTGCCTGGCAAGCAACGGCGACGGTTCGAGTTTCCGAACAAACACTCTAACATCTGCGAGTGTGGCGTCAATTCGGCGAAGGGGACCGTCGCATGCGGGCGCGCTCGCAGCTTTCGGCCGATTTCCCGAAAGACGCACCGACGGTGATACTGTCAGCCACGAAACTCGCATGGTGGAACGATGCCCAAGACCATCCTGTATCTCGATCCGGACAGCAAGCTGAATCTGCAGAACCAGATTCGCCAGCGGCTGGTGGATGGCATCCTCAGCGGCGCCTATCCGCCTGGCAGCAAGCTGCCTTCCTCGCGCAAGCTTGCAGAGCAGCTGAAGGTCGCGCGCAATACGGTCGTACTCGTCTACCAGCAACTGGCGGCCGAGGGATACGTGGTCACGCGCGAACGCAGTGGCCTGTTCGTCAACCCCGACATGCTCAGCACACGGGTTGGTCACGGCATTGTGAAGGCAGCCAGCACCGCGCGCACTGGCTCTGCCTGGCGGCGCCGCATAAAGGCGACCATCAGCGACCCCGCGACACGCGCGGTGCCCAACTGGCACAGGTACCCCTACCCTTTTATTGACGGCAAGTTCGATCCCGGACTCTTCCCACTGGCAGAGTGGCGGGAGGCCTGCCGGCTGTCGATGAGCGTGGCGGACGTTCGCGAATGGTCAACGGGCAACGGCGACGCTGACGACCCGATGCTGGTTCACGAGATTCTCACCAAGATCCTGACCCGACGCGGCATTCAGGCACGCCCCGACGAGATTCTCATCACCATGGGCAGCCAGCACAGCCTCTACCTCATCTGCCAGTTACTGGTCGACAAGTCGGTGACCGTCGCGATGGAGGAGCCCGGCAACAGTGAATTTCGCCACCTGCTGGAGCAGCGCCAGGCCAGCGTGAGACCCCAGCCGGTGGACCGCGAAGGGTTGGTGGTCGACGAGCGCCTGGCGGGAACCGACCTCATGTACGTGACGCCAAGCCACCAGATTCCTACGGCGGTCGTCATGTCGCCGCAGCGGCGCAAGGCGCTGCTGCAGGCAGCGAACGAACACGACTGCCTGATCATCGAGGACGACTACGAGTGCGAGATCAACTACCTGGACCAACCCCAGCCGGCACTGCGCAGCATGGACACCGAGGGTCGCGTGATCTATGTCGCCAACCTGTCTCACGTGCTCGCCTCAGGCATCCGCGTCGGCTTCATCGTGGCCAATGCGGACTTCATCCGCTACGCGCGTGCGCTCCGACACGCGATGCTGCGCCACCCCCCACTCAACAATCAGCGCGCGGTCGCGTTTTTCCTCTCCCTTGGCCACTACGATGCCCTGATGTCGAAGCTCGCCCGGGTGCTGCAGGAAAGGCGCCTGGCACTGCGCGACGCACTGAACTTCTATCGCTCGGTGTCCATCGAAATCTCACCCGAGGTCGGCGGCACAACCTACTGGGTGCGCCTGCCACCCGATTTCAGTGTCGGGTATCTCGCCTCCGAGGCCGAACGGCGCGGCATTCTCATCGAACCGGTCGCCCACTACTACGCTGATGCACGGCATGCGGAAAACTGCTTCCGTATGGGTGTGACGAGCCTGCCGCTCGAGCGCATCCGGCCAGGGGTGGTGGAACTGACGGAACTCATCCGCGTCCTGGTCAGTGGCCGGGTGGAACACCTGGGCACCTCGCTGGGACAGTGGCTCACCGGGGACGAGCTGCGCGATGCGATGGCCGACAAGACCATCATCTATAACGTCGTCTACGGCGTGCCCTGCACCATCGAGCTGCACGCCGACGGCACCATGAAGGGCACGGCGGGCTACGCCAACGAGGACTGCGATGTCGGGCGCTGGTGGGTCGATGGTGACCGCTGGCATCGCCAGTGGCAGCAATGGGTCTATGGCGAGGAGGCCGCTTACTACATTGTCATCAACGACGACCAGATCAAGTGGTTCAACGAGGCCCAGCAACTCGTGGATTCCGCTTTCATTCGGACCATGGTCGAACCTGGCTAGCGTCAACGGTTCAATGGACTGAAAATCTGGACCAATACCAGGTATATATCTGGACCTATTCGATCAGACGCATCCGGGTTACGGTGCCCCCCAATGAGATCAAGGGGGCACAGATGAGCAAGTTCTCCATTGCCGGGTTGCAGCTGGAAGCCGCGCACGGCAACAACCTGGGCACCATGGAGGCGGAAATCGAGCTGGCGGTGAAACGCTTTCCCTGGCTCGACATGGTGGTGCTGGCGGAACTCAATGCCTTCGGCTCCCGCACCGAACATGCCCAGCCGCTGCCCGGCCCCGCGGAACAGCGCTTCTGCGAAACGGCGCGGCGTCTTGGTATCTGGCTGCTGCCAGGCTCTTTATTCGAGCGTGCGGGCGAGCGCATCTACAACACGGCACCGGTAATCAACCCGGATGGCGAGGTCGTGGCCCGGCATCGCAAGCAGTTTCCCTGGCTGCCGTATGAACAGGGCGTGAGCGCCGGGGAAGACTTCGTCGTCTTCGATGTCCCCGACATTGGGCGTTTCGGCGTCTCGATCTGCTATGACATGTGGTTCCCGGAGACAATTCGCACGCTGGCCTGGATGGGTGCCGAAGTGATCCTTCACCCCAGCCTGACCAGCACCATCGATCGTCACGCCGAACTTGCCATCGTGCGTTCCCACGCGGCGATCAACCAGTGCTACTTCATTGACGTGAACCTGGCAGGACCGCTGGGCGTAGGAGAATCCTGTATCGCAGGGCCCGGCGGAGAGCTCATTTACCAGGCCGGCAAAGGTCGGGAAATCATACCGTTAACAATTGATCTTAATTATGTTCGGGATGTTCGTGAGAACGGCTGGCACAACCTCGGCCAGCCCCTGAAGAGCTTTCGCGACAGCAAGCTGCGCTTCCCCCCCTACCTCGAAGGCCAGGCCTCCCCTGCGCTGGCAGCGCTCGGCCCCATGAAAAGGGCGGCCTCACGCGGTGGTTCGCCATGAGCCGGCCGCAAGCGCTGGTCTGCGACGGCCTATCGAGCACACAGCTTGTCTCATGCATCTGGACCAATAATGGCATCACTTCTGGCACTACGGAAAGGCCGAAAACTCGGCTAGCGTTCCCGAAAGCCTCGTCGGACATCGACTTTTGCGATGGCTGGCAACGGCAACAGACCGACGGCCATGCACCGGGGAGACACAGACAATGAATGACAACATCACCACTCGCAGGACACCGCTGGCAGCGGCGATCTGCAGCATCCTGGCGGGAACGGCCCTGTCCGCGCACGCCCAGAGCGGAGACCCGCAAAGAGGGGCACGTTCACTCGAAGAGATCGTCGTCACCGCGTCCCGACGGGAACAGAACATCCTCGATATCCCCTACAACATCTCCGCGATCAGTGGCACCGAGATTGCAGCCAACCACATCATCGACAACGCCGATCTCATGCGCTCGATCCCGGGCGTCGCCGTGGTTGATCGCGGCTACCGCAATGCCGGCGTCATCAATGGCATCATGATCCGCGGCCTGAATGTCGACGGCGCCGCGCTCGGCGACTACGCGCTGAACACGGTACCCACGGTGTCGACCTATGTGAACGACACGCCGATCTTCGCAAACTTCATCCTGAAAGACATCGAACGGGTGGAGGTATTGCGCGGGCCGCAGGGCACGCTGTACGGGTCGGGCTCACTCGGCGGCACCGTGCGCTACATCATGAACGCCCCGGACCCGACGGCGTTCGATGCCACTGTCTCCGGCACGCTGAGCCGGACGGATGGCTCCGGTGGCCTCAACTACGGCGTGGACGCGGTGCTCAATGTGCCGATCAGCGATCGTGCCGCCTTCAGGGTGTCCGCAGGCACGGTGCAGAATGAGGGCATCATCGACTACGTCAACGTCTATGAACTCGATGCCCAGGGTATTCCAGTGGCCCCGGCGGGTGTTCTTGCACCGGACCAGCTCTTGCGCAGCGTCAAGGATGCGGATGATGTCGACATCGTCTATGGCCATGCCGCCCTGTCGTTCGAGCCGACGGATCAGGTTCGCCTGATACTCTCCTACCGCCACCAGTCCGATGAGATCGGCGGCCGGCGTCAGCAGACCGTCGGTCTCGACGGCTTCGGCCAACCCTATCGCAGGTACGAAAACGGCTCGATACAGCTCGAACCTTCCTCGCGAGACGTCGACCTCGGGGCGCTTGAGGCCGACATCGACCTTGGCTTTGCCACGCTGACCTCAAGCACCTCGGTGTATCGCCATAAGGGCGACAGCATCAGCGAGAACACGGGCTTCTATGCGCAGAACGGCTGGTTGGGTGCCTATTACTACAACTACCCACGCCCGATGGCCCAGGCCGTGCGCACCTACAAGGACGAGGCGTTCGCGCAGGAACTTCGGCTGGTGTCGAGCGGCGACAACACCGTGGACTGGGTCGTGGGCGCCTACTACCGCGACCAGGACTACCTCTCGACCCAGCAGAGTTTTCTGCGCGGCTTTCAGAACTGGGCCGATGCCGCCTGGGGGCCGGGCGAAGTTGTCAGCGACAAGGATTTCGATTATTCGCGCGACGAGAATTTCAAGGACCTCGGCATCTTCGGCGAGCTGACCTATCACCTCAGCGACACCTTCCGCATCAGCGGCGGACTGCGCTACTACGACAACAAGTCCTCCAACGACACCTTCATGGCCGTAGGTCTCTACACGGTCTTCAGCATCGAAGACAGCGCCTCATTCAAGGTCAACGAGAATGGCGTTCTATTCAAGCTCAATGCCTCCTGGGACCTCAACGAGCAGGTCATGCTCTACGGCACGATCTCGGAGGGCTTCAGGCGCGGCGGCAGCAACGCCGTCCCGCTGGTCGGCATTTTTGCCGAGGACCCGGGCTGGCTGCGCTACGATTCCGACTCGGTGATCAACTACGAGCTCGGCCTGAAGGGCTCGACGGACCGGCTGCGCTATTCCACCGCGATCTTTGTTGTCGACTGGGACGACATCCAGGTCAACACCGCATCCTCCAACTGGGGGTTCTTCACCGCGACAAACGGTGACAGCGCCAGGACCATGGGCCTGGAACTCGAACTGGATGGCCAACTGACAGATGCCCTGTCCTTCAGCTTCGGCTATGCCTACGTCAAGGCGGAACTGACCAGCGACCTGCGCGCACCAACCGCCGCCGCCCCGCTCATCGCGCAGGACGGCGCACGGCTGCCGGGCACGCCCAGCAGCACTGTCAATTTTTCGCTGACGCATATTACACAACTGGCCGGTGATTTCAGCTGGACCAATCGCCTTGCGGGCTATTACCAGTCGAGCAGTCGCAACGCGATCAATGCCGACCTCGCAAGCCCGGGGCGTTTCAACGTCAAGCTCGACGGTTTTGGGCTGTTGAACTGGGTCAGCACGGTGAGCCGGGGGCCGTGGGATGCCTCGCTGTTCGTTCGCAACATCACCAATGAGGAAGGCGTGACGGGCCTGTTCAGCGAGATCTACATGGGCACCGATCCCGCGCAGAACTATGTCGGCAATGGCAGCAAGCAATTCCTCACCATGCCCCGTACGGTCGGCGTCGGCCTCAACTACCGGTTCTGAGCCGGTCAGAGGCCGGGGGGCACCGGGCGCGCACCCGGTGCCCTGCCTCTGGCCGCAAACCGCAGCTGTACAATAAGTGCCCGGATAAATAGCCAAGGCGGCTCGAGCAATGCCTCAGACACGGCCTGAAGAAAACCTTGACGGCATGCTGTCGCAGGGCACGGCGCTGCTAAAGACCGGTCGCAGCGCGGAAGCCCTGAATCTGGCCCAGCAGCTCTTCGAGAAGTATCCCCGTTCGATGGAGACCTGCCTGCTCGCCAGCCATGCCGCGCAGCAGCTGGTATCGTTTGACGACATGCTGGCGCACGCCGAGCGCGCTGTGGCCCTTGCTCCGGCGCACCTGGGCGCGCAGTTCCGCCTCATGGAATGCCAGCTCTACTGCGGCCGTTTCAACGCCGTGCTGATGCGGCTGCGCACGATCGAGGCACAAGCCGGCAGCGATGCCTTGCTGCTGCGCAAGCTCGGCGAATACTATAGCCTGGGTAACCGCCATGGCGACGCCCGCAGATGTTACCGACGCGCCGTCGATCTTCAGCCAGACGATGCCGATGCCATGTTCGCGCTGGCCTCGGCCGAGATAGCCGTCGGTCACCTTGAGACTGCGGAGGAATTACTCGACCAGGTCATCCGCCTGGATCCGCACGACTACGACGCCTATCGCAACCGCGCCACGCTGCGCAGACAGACGGCCGCAAACAATCACCTGCAGGTACTGCATCGTGCCCTCGATGCAGGCGTGCGGCGCCCGGCGGGCGAGGCGCAGCTGTGTTACGCGCTGGCTAAGGAATACGAAGACGTGGGCGACTACGAGACCTCATTCGCCTACCTCAAGCGCGGTGCGGACACGCGACGCCGCTTGCTGAGCTACCGGGTCGAGAACGATCTGGCCGTGCTGGACAAGCTTCGCGCGGTCTTCGATGAGCACTCGCCACGACCGGCGGCTGCCGACGCGGAAACTTGCGGACCGGTATTCGTGCTGGGATTGCCGCGCAGCGGCACGACCCTGGTGGAGCGCATCTTGAGCTCCCATAGCCAGGTCGACAGCCTGGGCGAGATCAACGATTTCGCCTACGGCCTGATGCACAGCATCGGCGCAGCCGGAAGCAAGACCGAGCTGGTCGAACGTTCCATCCAACTGGACTTCAAGGCGCTCGGTCAGCGCTACCTTGCCGCCACCCGCGCCTACGGCCTCCCCGGCCCGCGCCTTATCGACAAGACCCCCCTGAATTTTCTCTACATCGGGCTGATCCGCCTGGCGCTGCCCGGTGCCCGAATCGTGCATGTGCACCGCAACCCGATGGACAGTTGCTATGGCATGTACCGGACGCTGTTCCGGGCAGGCTACCCGTTCTCCTACGACCTCGACGATCTTGCGCGCTACTACATCGGCTACCGCCGGCTGATGGATCACTGGCGCCGGACCCTGCCCGGTGCCTTCCTCGACGTCAGCTACGAGCGCCTTGTCGACGCGCAGGAAGACGTCAGCCGTGAAATCCTCGACTGGTGCCAACTGCCGTGGGAACCGGCCTGCCTGGCGTTCCACGAAAACGCCGCTCCGGTGGCGACGGCGAGTTCTGCCCAGGTGCGGCGTCCGGTCTATCGCGACGCGTTGCAGCGTTGGCGACGTTACGAGTCACAACTGCGCCCGCTGGCTGAACAACTCTCGGCTGCCGGCATTGATCTCGACGCGCCACCATGACCCGGCGGCACAGCGCAGCGTGCCTGCTCCTGGGCATGGCGGTTGTCCTCAGCGGCTGCCAGCATTCCCCGGCTGCTGGCAGCATCACGCTGCTGGCCGATCCCGAGGCCGGAGACTTCGTCGTGATTCATGACGAGTTCGGCCTCACGGCTACAGGAATTGCGGCGCTTGCGCAGCTGCCTGTCATGGCGTTCGACTTCGTCATGGTCGGAGACGAACTGCTACCGGTGCAGCGCGAGCGCATGGCGACCCCGCACCCGGTCTGGGAGTACAGCGTGGCGCCTGGACGCACATGGCAGGACAGCAAGACAGGTAACCGCCGTGCGACCCTGCCGTTCTCCCTGTATGAGCGCAACGCCAATTGCGTACACCATGGCGAGATGTCGTGGGCATTCGACGGCGCGGATACAGTACGACACGCGCTCTATACCATCACCGGTGAAACCTGCGCGTACTTCCAGTTCGATAGCCGCGGCGTGTTCGAAGTTCACCATCAGCGATCGCGGCCTGCGAATGCCGCAGTCAGCGCGCAGCGCTACGCGCAGGCGCTGTCACATCGCCTGCCGACACGACCGATTGCGACCCTGGACGAACACCTCCCCGGCGCGCAGCATCGACGATTCGGCTCGACCGACGAGGTCGATCCCGCAGACATGACAGTCTATGGTTTCGTCGTCGACGGCCTGCACTTCCGCGGCGGCTGCGAGTTGCGCGACGGACCGCTTGATCACTGCGAGGCGCTGTCCCTGCCCTCGTATTCACTGGCGAAGTCGCTGTTCGCCGCGCTGGCGGTCATGCGCGCGGAGAAACTCCATCCGGGGATCGCGCAGGTGCGCATCGGCGCCGTCGTGGAGGCCTGCCGGGATGTTGCCGCCTGGCAGGACGTGACCATTGAACACGCGCTGGACATGGCCACGGGACATTACTCGCGGGCGGCATGGATGGCCGACGAGAATGCCGCCGTGCTCGATGACTTCTTTCTCGCCAAGGATCATGCCACCAAGATGGCCGCGGCCTGCCAAGCGCACCCCGCCAAATCCCCACCCGGCACGCTGTGGGTTTACCACACATCTGATACCTACCTCGCAGGCGTGGCACGTCGTGCGGCGCTCACCGCGCGGGGGGGCCGCGATGTGGACCGATACGAGGCACTGCTCTGGGAACCGGTCTTCTCACGCCAGGGGCTGAGTCCGATCGCCCGCAGCATCCGCCGTACGCACGACTCGGTGGCGCAGCCGTTCTTTGGCTGGGGCATGTATTTCCAACCCGATGACGTCGCAAAGCTGGCGAATTTCCTCGGCCCCCAGCGCGGACGCATCGACGGGGAGATCGTGTTCGACGAGGGCATGTTCGAGGCTGCCATGCAGCGTGACCCTGTCGATCGAGGCCTGCCCGCCGACATGGAGGGCATGCGCTACAAGAGCGGCTTCCGGGCGCTCGATGTTGCGCCCTGGCTTGGCTGCAGCGACGCCGCCTGGGTGATCGTGCTGTCGGGTTACGGCGGCGTGCTCATGGCGCTGTTTCCGAACGATACGGCCTACTACTACTTCAGTGACGGTGGCACTCATCGCTGGATGACGGCCGCCAGGGAATCACACCGGCTGCGGCCGTTCTGTGCCGAGATGACCGGAGCAAACAGCTGATGTACGAAACCACAGCACCACGCCCGTTTATCCGCACGGTTGCCCCACATGGCGCGGCGGCGCGGATCTTCCTGAGTTTTCTCGCAACTGCCGGGCTGTTCTACGTCAACATCATGCCGGCCATCGTCGATGGTCTCATCGAAGGCCTGGGTTTCAGCGCGCGGCAGGCTGGTCTGGTGGGTTCCGCCAACGTCTACGGCGCAGCCGTCGGCGCGCTGGCCATCGTGTTCCTGATCCGGCGCGTCCACTGGCGTCCGACGGCCTATGCACTGCTGGGCATACTGATCCTGATGGACCTGCTGTCGATGCTGATCCTGCTGCCCGGGCCGCTGACTGCGTTTCGCTTCGTGCATGGCGTGGTCGGCGGCAGCCTGGTCGGCGTGGCGTTCGCCGTCATCGCGCGGACACTCAACCCGGACCGCACTTTCGGTGTGTTGCTGGTCGTGCAGTTCGGTCTCGGCGGACTGGGCAACCTGTATCTGCCGCGTCTGGTGCCGTTTTTCGGCCCGAATGTGCTGTTCGTCGCGCTGATCGCGTTCAGCCTGGTGGCCTTGCTGATGCTGCCGATGCTCGATGGCTACGCGCGGCCGAAGATCGACACGGGTCGCCCCGAAGTCAAGCCACCCGTGGTCGCCCGCCTGCCCGTACTCATGGTGATGACGTCGGTGTTTCTGTTTCAGGCTGCCAACATGGGCCTGTTCGCATTCATCATCGGGCTGGGGCGCGATTACGGACTCGACCTGCAGTTCATCACCCTGACGCTGGCACTGGCCGGCTGGATCGGGATCGTCGGTCCCGTCATCGTGATCGCGATCTACACGCGATTCGGGCGCTTCCTGCCCCTGGTCCTGGCGATGCTACTGACGATGCTGGGCACCTGGGCGCTGCACTACAGCAGCTTGCCACTTCTCTTTCTTGCGGCGAACTGCCTGGTGGGCATCACCTGGGCGTTCGTCATGCCGTACCTGCTGGGCCTGTGCGCGGAGTTCGATACCACCGGCCAGATGGCTGCTCTGGGTGGCTTTGCTTCGAAGATGGGCCTGGCAAGCGGGCCCCTGGCCGCCGGCCTGCTGCTCGGCGACAACAACTACGGCCTGCTGATCAATGTGGCCGTGATCGCGCTGGTGTTCAGTGCCATCACCAGCATCATCCCGGCACGCCTGAAGGACAGGCGATGACGTGCACCGCGCGCCTCTTGCCGCCCGACCACTTGCGCCATGGACGACGTGCATTGAGACCGGCACTGACACCTTTTCTGCGGAGAACTAAATGAACGCCAAACCCCAGCGCACCACGCGGGCCAATGCCGATCAGATGGCACGTCGCACCGAAGCCCTGCCGCGCGGCGTCGGCCAGGCGCATCCGCTGTTCGTCGAGCGTGCGAAAAATGCCGAACTCTGGGACATTGAAGGGCGCCGCTACATCGATTTCGTTGCTGGCATCGCCGTCGTCAATACCGGACACTGCCATCCGCGTGTCATCGAAGCCGCGCAGCGCCAGCTGGCCGATTTCACACACACCTGTTTCCAGGTTGTCGCCTACGAGGGCTATGTCCGGCTGTGCGAGCGGCTCAATGAGCTCGCGCCGGGCGATGCGCCGAAGAAAACCATGCTGATCAATACCGGTGCAGAGGCGGTCGAGAACGCCATCAAGATCGCGCGTGCCTCGACGGGTCGCCCGGGCGTCATCGCATTCCACGGCGGGTTTCACGGCCGCACCCTGCTCGCGCTGGGGCTCACCGGAAAGGTCGATCCCTACAAGCTGGGCGTGGGACCGTTTCCAGGCGACATCTTCCACGCACCCTTTCCCTGCGCGCTGCACGGTATCAGCGTCGACGAGGCAATCCGGGGTGTGGAGGCGCTGTTCAAGGCGTCCATCGAACCGGGCCGGGTTGCGGCCTTCATGATCGAACCGGTGCAGGGCGAGGGCGGCTATTATCCTGCCCCGCCGGAGTTTCTGCTGCGACTGCGCGCCCTGGCCGACCGGCACGGGATCCTGCTGATCTCAGACGAGGTGCAAACAGGTATGGCGCGCACCGGCAGAATGTTCGGCATAGAGCACAGCGGCGTGGCACCCGACATCATCACGCTCGCCAAGGGTCTGGGCGGCGGCTTTCCAATCGCGGCGGTGACCGGCCGGGCCGACGTCATGGACGCGATCGCGCCGGGCGGACTGGGCAGCACCTACGCCGGCAACCCAATTGCCTGCGAAGCGGCTCTGGCGGTGCTGGACATCATCGAGGCGGAGGACCTGTGCGCCCGGGCCGGCGAAATAGGCGCCCACATGCAGGCGCGGCTGCGGGTGCTCGCGGCTGAGCATTCCTGCATCGGCGACGTGCGCGGGCTGGGCGCGATGGTCGCCATCGAGCTGTTCCATGACGCCGATCGTCGTCGTCCGGCCCCGGAGCTTGCCAGGGCGATCATCGCCGATGCACGACAGCGCGGCCTGCTGCTACTGTCCTGCGGCAGCTACGGCAACGTGTTGCGCCTGATGGTGCCCCTGACGATCGAGCAGGCGGTACTCGACGAAGGCCTCGAACTGCTTGCCGCCGCGATGGGCGCCAGCGTGAGCGCGTAGCAACGCCGGCCTGGACTCACACTTCGCCGCGCGCGGTACGCACGCCACTGTCCAGCTGCCTGAACCATCGATGAGCGATCCACCCTGATGCGGCGAGATAGGGAATCGCCGCGCAGACCCACATGATCAGCCCGGCGAGTTGCTGGTCCTGCAGGTCGCGGGCTTCACCGTAGAGTGGCTCGCTTGCAAAGGTCAGCACCGCGCCGAGGAATCCCGTGTGCATCAGCGTCAACAGTAACGCCAGCAGGGCCCAGCCCGCACCCAGCTTGCCGAACCGCAGCACGGCCCACCAGAACACCCCGGCGCTGATGAGAAAGCATGCGTGCTCGATGGCGTGCCACCACGGGTTGTCCACCGCCAGCATGTAGAAATAAGGCAGATGCCAGAACCAGATCATGAAGCCATGCACATACGCCGCCCACATGGGTCGCTGGGACAGACGCAGCATCGGCACCCACAAGGCGGCCGCGGGGCGTCCACCGCCCGCGGCGATCTGCGGCAACGGGCGGCACAATACCCACAGTGGTGCAATCACGACCATCAGCACCATGTGCTGCGTCATGTGCATCGCGGTGCTGGTCTTCGCCCAGTCATCCAGTGGCCCGAGCAGCGCGAGCACGGCGAGCAGCGCGCTGAAGTTGAATGTGATCGCCCTGGACCAGCCGGGCGGCCTCAGCCATGCCCCGCGCAGATAGACCCCCCAGAAGACTGCCAGCAGCACGGCAGTCAGCATCGCGGTGAGCTGTTCCTGGGCCTCACCGCTGAACGGGCTGTGCGCCAGCACAGTCGGACTCCAGCCGAGTAGGCACAATGCCGCGAGACCCGACAGCCCCCTGGCGCCCGCTAAATACATGGTGGCAGGGCGAACACCGGCAGGCCAACGAGCAGGACTGCGGCGGCGGACAGCAGGTGGACGGCCGCACCGACGTGAACTATGAACTGCCGCTGCAGGTCTCCGTCCGCAGATGCACGGCCTTGCCAGCAGCAGGCACCCAGATACAAAAGCAATGCGGTGCAACCCAGCGTCAGGATGAGCAGCACAGCGTTGAGCCAGTTCAAGGACCCAAGAGCCACATCCGGTGGCGCCAGCGCACAGCCGACCGACAGGCCGCCATAGAGCACCACGAACCACACGGCCCAGATGATCAGTCCGAGGACGAGGTGCATCGGGTGGGTGGCCGCCGGTATCACTGGCCGCCCCACGCCATCGGCAGCAGCAGGAAGGCTGCGAAGCTCAGCCAGAAAACCCCAAGTGTGTAGATCCAGAAAGGCCGCAGCACCAGCAGCTCATAGGGCAGCCTGGCGCCGACATACCCATAGCCGACCCGCAGTGCCTGCAGCACGGTGAGTACCACCGCGAGCGCGCTGTGAATCAGCAGGTACAGCAGCATGACCAGCAGGACGGCATCGTGCGCCAGCTCGGTAGGCGCGAGTGCCGCGTCGTACAGCACCCAGGCAAGCAGCCCCCAGTGAACGACGCCGAGGGCCGAGATCTGCCACAACCTTGTCCCGAGGCCTTCGGCATCCCCCTGCACCGCGCGTATTGCCGCCCGATGATAGAGCGCCATGACGATACTCAGGAGCGCGCCGGCGGCGAGAAACGGCAGCAGTGCAACCGCGCGCTCGTCGGGAACACGCCAGCCGGGCGAGGCCGTCCACAGGTAGAACCAGGCGAACAGCAGGGACAGGTACAGTGCGCCGTTCGCCAGCAGCGAAACCACCATGCCCCACAGGCCGGGCCCATCGCAGCTGCGCGAGTGCAATGGCAGATCGTCCGGTTCGTCGTCTGCCAGTGGCGCGGCTTTGAGATGCACGCCGTTCTCCCAGCTCCAGCGCAGGAACAGCGCTGCCGCGAGCGCCACGCCAAACAGCGCTGCCGGGTAGGCCCGCAGCAGCAGGCTGATGCAGACCACCGCCAGGGCCAGCGCGCCGAGCAGCGGCAGCCAGCTGTTTGTCGGCAGATGAATGATCTCCCGGGGTTTGCCGTGAAGCGCATCGGTACCCAAGGTTTCGCGCCGGCCGTGCGCCATCGTGGCCAGGCCGTGCTGCCCGGCGGCCATGCTCTCCGGCAAGTCGGGCTGGTCCCAGAGCGGGTGGCGGGAACTCAGGGTCGGCAGGCTGACGAAATTATAGGGCGCAGGCGGCAGGGACGTGGCCCACTCGAGCGTGTCGGCGTTCCAGGGATTCGCCGGCGCCTGGCGGCCGAATCGGTAGTGCAGCGCCACGTCGATGATGATCATCGCGACACCGCCGCCCATGACGAAACCGCCCACCGAGGACAGCAGGTTGAGCCCGTCCCATCCCAGCCCCGCCTCGTAGGTGTAAACCCTGCGCGGCATGCCCTCGAGACCGGTGAGGTGCATCAGCAGGAAGGTCATATTGAAGCCGATGAAGAACAGCCAGAAGCCCCAGTAGCCCAGCCGCTGCGAGGCCATGCGACCGGACAGGTGCGGCAGCCAGTAGTACAACGCGGCAAGCACGGGGAAGAGCATGCCGCCGACCATCACATAGTGCATGTGGGCCACGACGAAATGGGTGTCATGCACCTGCCAGTTGAACGGCACCAGGGCGAGCATGACGCCGGTCAGGCCGCCGCACACGAACACCACGAGAAAGCCCATGATCCACAACAGGGGCAGACTCCAGGCCACACGGCCGCTCCACAGCGTGGCAATCCAGGCGAACACCTGAATCGCCGTGGGCACGGCCACCAGCATGCTGGCGACTGAGAAAAAGGCCTGCGCCAGGTGCGGGATGCCCACGGTGAACATGTGGTGCACCCACAAACCGAAGCTGATGAAACCGGTGGTGATCACCGACAGCACGACCCAGCGGTAGCCCACGAGCGGTCGACCGGCGAACACCGGAATCAAGGTGGACACCACCCCGGCGGCAGGCAGAAAGATGATGTACACGTCGGGATGACCGAACAGCCAGAACAGGTGCTGCCACAGAATGGGGTCGCCGCCGCCGGCCACGGCGAAGAACGGCAGACCCGCGGCACGTTCGATCTCCAGCAGAATGCTGGCGAGGATCAATGGCGGAAAGCCGAACACGATCATCAGCGCCATCACCAGGATGTACCAGCAGAAGATCGGCATGCTGCGAAGGCTCATGCCTGCCGTGCGGGTGCGCAGAATTGAGACCGTCAGCTCCACGCCCGTGGCCATCGCCGAAATCTCGACGAAGGTGATGCCAAGCAGCCAGAAATCCGAACCCGGTCCCGGCGCAAACTCTGCACTGCTCAGGGGTGTGTACATGAACCAGCCCGAATCCGGCGCGATACCCATCACCAGGCTGAGAAGAATGATCAGACCGCCAAACAGGTAACAGTAATAGGCGAAGGCGGTGAGGCGCGGAAACACCAGATCGCGCGCGCCGATCATCTTGGGAATCAGGTAGATCGCCAGGCCCTCAAGAATCGGGATGGCGAACAGGAACATCATCACCGTGCCGTGCATGGTGAAGAATTGATTGTAGAGCTGCGCGCCGATGATCTCCTGCTCGGGCAAGGCGAGCTGGGTGCGCATCAGCATCGCGAGCAGTCCGCCGATCAGGAAGAACACCGCGCCGGTCACCATGAAGCGTAAGCCCAGCGTGGTGTGGTTGACGGCCGCCAGCGCACCCAGGCCCGGCAGGTTGGCCCAGACGCGCCCCAGGCCCTGCTGCAGTTCACCGGCCGCGGCGTTGTTGCGATCAGTCATCGTGCTGCGCCGCCTCCAGCCAGGCCTCGAAGTCTTCGGGTGTGTACACATGCACGGTGAACTGCATGTGCGCGTGCCCGACGCCGCAGAACTCCGCGCACTGGCCACGGTAGATGCCCGGCGAATATGCCCGCAGGCGCAGCACGTTCTCGTGGCCGGGGATAGCGTCGAGCTTGCCGGCCAGCCGCGGCACCCAGAACGAGTGGATTACATCTTCGCTGGTCAGATGCACGTTCACCGGCACCCCCGCGGGCATATGCACCTCGTCCACCAGTCGTACCCCGGTCCCCGGATAGTGCGTCTCCCAGTACCACTGGTGCGCGCGCACATCGATTCTCAGCGCCTCCCCTTCGGCCGGTGGCAACGGCAGCATCATGTGTCCGGCGGGAATTCCGAAAGCGAGCAGCACCAGGATGCTGGCCATGGGCAGGACCAGGCCGCCGCCGACAAGCAGACGCCGGTGAACGCGCCCGACGTCCTGTCCGCCGGCCGGGTCCGGGTCGCGGCGCATGGCATACAGCCAAAGCCCGACCACGAACACCAGCACCAACGTGAACAGGCCGAACATGCCCCACCACAGAAACGCCGCAGCACTCGCCGCAGGCCCGGCAGGATCGAGCGTGGAATACGGACCACCGCAGCCGGCGGACGATCCGAGTATGAACACAGCCAGTGGCGCTGTTATTCTGCCTCCAGTCATGTACCGCCCTCACCCACTGCCAAAGCGATAGACAGACCATGGCACGTATTGAACCGATCACCAGCCGCGTGGTGCTGTTCGGCCACCCGCTTCACCCGGCGCTGGTGCATTTTCCGATTGCAGCACTGGTGGGCCTGGTGGGTACCGACCTGGCGTACGTGCTCACCGGGGATTTCTTCTGGGCCAGGGCCGGTCTCTGGCTGGCCGGCACCGGTGCGGCAGGTGGCACCATCGCAGGCCTCGTGGGACTGCTCGACCTGCTCACCGTCTGGCGCATACGCCGCCTTGTGACGGCAGGCATTCATGCCGTGCTTGCTGTGATGCTGCTGTCGCTCGCCGCGCTGAACTGGCTGCTGCGTTTCGGTGATCCGGCGGCCAATATCCTGCCGTGGGGGCTGTACCTCTCGGTGCTGAGTTTCGGGCTGATCATGATGCTCGGTCACCTCGGGGCCAGACTGGTCTACGAGTATGCCGTAGGCGTCGACCTCGACGAGGCGATGACGGCGAAACCAAAACCGTGAGCTTATCGCCTGGGCGGATACCGTCATCCGGCCCATGAAGTGATCTCCAGCACCGGCTTGGCCAGCACGGTCCAGACAATTGCGAGTGTCAATACGCACACCGAGATCGCCAGCACCCAGCACCACGGCACTACGCGCTTGCCTTCCTCTTCCTCGGCGCGCATGACCAGCAGGCCGATAAGCGAATGGGCAATGACCAGACCGGAGACGAGCGTGAGCTTGGCAATCAGCCAGCCATCGGTTGTCCGGTTCAGCAGGAACACCACCGAACCTGCGACGATGGCCAGCAGTGCGGCCGGCGTGGCGATGTGGGTGAATACGAACCGCGCCGCGGAGTCGTGCCGCTTGGGGGTCGGGTCAATGTGCGTGCGCCCGGCCGACGTACCGGCAATCAGCGCGGGCAGATACAGCAGGCTGGCACACCAGAACAGGACCGCGGCAATGTGAATTACGAGCAACCACAACATGCGGCGGCCTCCGTGGCAGCTGGCGTCCGCGCTGGGCGAGAGCAACGATTGCGGATCAGCAGGGCAGCCGCGTTTCTCGATGGTCGGCGTTCACCCCAAGCGTGCCAAGTGCATTCCAGGCACTGGGATGCCGGGCGTTCCGTCCGATGGAGCCGGCACGGCACGGACCGATCCGCACAGACAGCAACGGCACCGGTTCGATTTTTCGAAGGATCACTCTACCAGCTGCGCCTGAGGGGTCAAATCCAGGCGTAGACATCAGTGGTCCGGACACTCCGGAATATCTTGACTTGCGTCGCCGACTATGGAGATTGTCACAGACACTGCAAAGCCGCGCACCTTCGCGTTGCCCAGGGGAGCTGACCAGATCATGATCGCCAAGCGCTGGACGGACATGAAATACGACAACTTCGCTGGCGAGTTCGCACTGGCCACAGTGCTTGGCGTTGTCGGGCTGCTCCTTGTGGTGATGCACAGCTTGGCACTCTGGTTCGGCGAATTCAGTTGGAACAGTGTCGTCATGCTGGCCTTCGGCCTGGCCATGGCAGCAGGCCCCACACTGGGATTTTTCAATCGCAGGAAATTCGGCTACCAGCGCTTCCAGCTTGATGGCTGGATCACGAGAACGCTTCTGGCGTTCGGTTCCCTGATCGGGGCGACTGTGATTATAGCCGTGACTGTAGCGATCTTCCTATGACGTATGGGGCAGCATGGCCCAAGCGCCCTTTATTCGGAACAGCTGCCACAGCGCGATGAGATACACGATGGCCGTAATTTCGACGGACCCCGTACTGACAAGGCCATACACGTGCGCACCCAGGCCAACGAAACTCAGCGCAATGCAGGCGAACAGCCCCCAGGTCCGGACACTGAGGAAGCCCCATATGCCCGCGATGCAAGCGACAAAGTACAGTGACATCAGCACAAAGTTGTCGATTGTGCGAGAGATATGGAAGGTCAGGAAGTCGGGCGAAGTATCCTTGAACCAGTAGATGCTGACCAACAGGTACGCAAAGAAGTTAAAGCTCAACACCAGAATAGCCGCCACCCTGAACCAGCCCGGAATGCATTGGCGGCGTTGTTCCAACACCTGTGCAGTACCGTGCTGCGCGCTCATATAGGGCCCCCGCGAATTTGTCTGGACTTCCGACACTTTTCACGACTCCCGAGATCTGACGTGCCCGGTGATGTTCGGACCAGCTGATACTTGAGAAGATGGCGCCGTTGCAGCGCTGGCCTTTAACGCCCACTTCAAGCTTCGATCGTATCGGTGGCTTTGTCAACGGATCGGCACCAGTGCAGATTCAGGCACTCCTTACCCGGGATATCGCACGGTCAGATACGTTTGACTAGATCGAGCGATTCCATAATCCTCCGATGAGCAGAGGAGTCGCCGCTAAGGATCTTAAAGTCCAATGAATGAAGACCGATGTCTGTATCCATGAGGTACGCCCTTCACAGTCCGCGGCGCTGGCGATGTCTGCTCACCCTCCCCTGCCTGTTCGCGGCCGTAGGTTGTGCCCCCGAGACCGGCTCTCCGGTGACGCTTGTGGAGGGCACGCTGGGGGCGGACTGCAACCATCGGGCGCCTTTCGGCGTCTCGCCGAACGGACGCTGGCTGCTGTTCGCTGAGCAGTCCGGGCAGTTGGTGCTCGTGGATTTCGAGTCCGGAGCGCGCCAGACCTTAGAGATCGACACGGAAGCTCGGGCCCGGATTGAAGGCGGACGCCCACCGGATCTGCAGACACTCTGCTGGTCGGTCGATGGGACCGAGGCCGTACTCCAGGGACCGGCGCTACCCTCGCCTGACCCGACCCAGCCGAGGCGTCCAAATATCTTCTCCCTCCCGGTAGGCACCGCAGTGCCCACCCTCGGGGTTCGAGCTTCGGCCGAGTGCGTATCCCGACCCGGCCGGGCCTGGGACCTCTGGACGCAAGGCCGGCCAGTCTCGCCGGGCTCCGGTCGGCCCGCCGGCCTCCTGGAACCCGAGGAACCGGATCCGACGATCACCCGGGGGAGCCGCGTGCTCCAAGGGCCCGAAGAGCGTCGGGCCAGAATTCTCGACCCAGAGGGCCGGACGCTGGTCGACGTCCGCCCTCCCCGGTTCGCGCCCCTCGGGGCCGGGGCGCTTATTACGAGCTTCGCCTGGTCGCCGGACGGCTCGCGGCTGGCGTGGGTCAGTTCGCGGACCCGCGCGGGCACGTGGGGCGGCCGCAGCCGAATCCACGTCCGAGAAGCCGACGGTGCGTCCCGGGTGCTCGGGCCCGCCAATGCGGGAGCGGCCAACATCGCCTGGGCCAGCGACTCGGCGCTCCTGGCGTGCCTGCCGGAGGACCCGGGCCGGATCGTGCGCTTGGAGCCGTAAGCGGCCTGGTTTCCGGACGCAGCCCAACTCGAGTCACTATGCCTGCCTTCCGGCGTGTGCATGATGGTTGGTTTTGTCGCGGTTGGATTGGTGCCCCGGGCAGGATTCGAACCTGCGACCCTCCGCTTAGGAGGCGGATGCTCTATCCCCTGAGCTACCGGGGCTCGATCTTGTCCGGCAGGCCGCAGGGTACCGCAATGCCCCTCACACGAAAAGGCCGCCTGCACCCGTGTGGCCGACTTGTGCCCTACTCGCGCCAGCGCCGCCAGCGCGTAATATCCCCGTCACTGATCGCAAGACCGATCTGGTGCACAGAGATCAGCTCGGCATGGCCCTGCCCGGCCGGTCGTTCATTAGAACCGATGTAGTACAGACGCAGCGTGCCGTCGTCCATCGGCACCATCCACGGGCAACCCAGCCGAAAGTCCCAACGACCGGATCCGGCAGGCGCCTGCGCGACGATCGCACCCCCGGGTGCATCACCATCAAGTCGCTGCCAGTCGAGGCCGTCTTCCGAGACCGCCACACCGAGTTGACGACCCACGGCCGGTCCCTCGCCGATATCCTGCACACCTTCGTAGAACATCAGCCAGCGACCCTGATAGCGGATCACATGACGGGTGGCCACACCCAGATCATCGAATCGTCCGCGCGGCCCGGGCCCCATGATGGGGCCACGCTTCGTCCAGCGCAGCGCATCGGGTGACTCGGCAACACCGACCACGTATTCGCCATCACTTGTCAGCGTATGGTAGTAAAGCCGCCAGGTGCCATCATCGAGCTGCAGCATCTGCGGCCACGACACCATGCGCGTGTCGAACTCGTCGGGCGCACCCGCTGGCAGCATTGCACCGTTATACGGACCTTCGAGGCGCGTCCAATAGACGCCATCGCGTGAAATTGCGGCACCGGGCAGCATCGGAAAGCCGCGGCGTCCGCCGGGTGCCGCCTCGCCCGACCCCCCCAGGTACCACATCCAGTACAGCCCATCGTGACGCTGGATATCACTGATGCCGACATGGGCGGAGTCGAATCGCGTGGCGTCCGGATGGGGTTCGAACACCGCGCCCATTGACGCCGGACCCCGCACGCGCTGCCAGTCGAGTCCGTCACTTGATTGCGCCAGTCCGATGCGCCCGGTGGGCAGACTGATCTCGCGATCAAACTCGGGATCCCTGCCGTAGTACCACATGCGCCACGTGCCGTCCGAATTGCGCAGCACACGTGGACATGACACCCGCTCGGAATCCCATGAATCCGCCGGGCCGGGTCCGAACAGCAGGCCGGGCTGCGCTGACTGGGAAGGCGTCGGGCTTTGCGCAGGCGCCACACTGGCACTCAAGGCCAGCGCAAAAAGCCCGCCGAGCAGACTGCTTGCGATCCGATCAGCGCCTGGCATTCACCGGCTCCAGCTCGAGTGTCTCGTAGACAGGGACACGATTGGCGATGTCAAGCCGCGTCACCGCCGGATGGGTTGCAAACAGCGTGATCTGCTCCACCAGGAACAATGATGGCGCAAGCTCATGGATCTTCGCGGCCAGGTCCTTCAGCAGCAAGAGTCGTGCTTCCGGATCGAGCTCGCCCGCAGCCTGCTGGATCGCCGGCATGATCGACGGCTCGCAGAAAAACGCGTTTCGCTGCGCGCAGGAGTAGTACTCGATCGGGCGCAACACGTCGTTATAGGGCGCGGCGTTCCATGGCAAGCCGAAGATATCCGCGCGCGTGGTACCCCCCAGGTAGTCACGCACCCAGGCCGAAAAGGGTCGCACCTGCAAACGTGCCCGCACCCCCACTCTGCCGAGATCCTGCACGACCACCTGGAAGATCTGGTTCGCACCGGGAATGCCCCCATCGACGGCTTCGATCAGCAGATCGAGCCCATCGGCATACCCTGCTTCGGCCAGCAGCGCACGCGCGCGCGCCGGATCATGCGGATAAGCGGGCACCTCGGGGTTATATCCCGGCGTGGAACGCGATGCCGGTTGACCGGCGGGCTCAACCAGTCCCTGCAACAGTACATCGGCAATGGCCTGCTGGTTCACAGCGTAGTTCAGCGCCTGACGTACGCGCTGGTCGCGCACCGGCGACGGAGGATCGCGTTCGGTGTTGAATGCCAGCGCCATGACCTGCATTGAAGGCCGGTGATGGATCTCGAACCCGCGTGAGGCCAGGAACTCGATGTCTTCGATATCCACGATCGTGAGATCAACTTCGCCCGACCGCAAAGCCTGCACACGCACGGCATCGTCAGGCAAGGCAATCAGCTCCAGTCCAGACAGGACGGGCCTTCGCCATGAATCATGGTTCGCCGCCATCGTCACGCGTCGACGCCGGTCATTCCATTCGACAAGCCGGAACGGACCCGTGCCGACGGGCTGGCGCGCGAATCCCTCCGGACCCAGAGTGGCCCAGGCCTCGGGGGCCACGATCATCGCGGCCGAGAGTCGCTGCGGCAGGATCGCATCGGGTACGCGAGTGGTGACGTCAACGACATGGGTGTCAACGACCTTCGCTGACTCCACACCGCGAACCTCGTTACCGATGAGGGTGCGCAGCCCGGCCGGTGAGCCCAGCCAGTCAAGCGTCGCAACCACGGCCTGCGCATCCAACGCCTCCCCATTGCTGAAACGCACGCCTTCACGCAGATGGAAACGCCACGTGCGCTCGCCCACCACTTCCCAGTCTATGGCAAGTCCAGGCTCGAGTCTGCCCTCAGTGTCGAGTCTCGTCAGGGCATCGAACAGTGCCATCCAGGTATAGCTGGAAGGGGTACCGTTTTCGGTATAGGGATTGCCCATGCTGCGGGGGATATCGGAAACACCGAAGCGCAACTCTCGTGCCGAGATGGAAGACTGGGGCCACGCGATGACGAGCACAAAAATCGCCAGCCAGGCTAACCGCACTGGCCAGCGGATCGACTCGATTGAGGCATTACGACTCTGCATCACGTGCTCCGCGAAAGACATCCGCCAGGCGGAAGGAGTCAGGGGCCGAGATATCCCGGCGCCCCGAATCTTCCGGTGGCGGACTGTGCTCCTCGGACATGCCCAATGCCCGGAAAGTGCCCCACGACATCACAGCTGTGGGGCCGTTACGAGCACTAGAACCGGTAAGTGCCTGTCAGACCCCAATGACGCAGATCGCCATAAATGGCCTGGGAGAGAAACAGGAAGACACTTGTTCTGGGTGCGAAGGTGTCCACCAGCGGCGTTTTGTCGTTCAGGAGATTCTTGCCCCACAGCGAGACATCCCAGTTATCTCCCTGCACGCCCACCTTGGCGTTGACGATATCCCGGCTCCCCACCCAGCGTGCGTTCGTCGTATCCGCGTACTGCTTGGAACGATAAGAATAGTCACCGCTGATGAAGAAATCCACGGCCGGCGTCAGTGGCTGTGTGAAGAACACGCCCGCAACAGCCTGGTGCTTGGAGTAACGTGGCAACTGGTTCCCGCCGATTGCCGACGAACAATCGCCACTGCCATCACAGTCCGGGATACGACCAAAATCAATTGACCCGGAGGAAAAGGTTGCATCCGACATCGTATAGCCCAACTTGACGGACAACTGATCGGTGATCGCGGCATCGATGTCGACCTCGAAGCCCTTTGCAATCGCCGAACCGATGTTGGCCGTGACGTTAAATGCCAGTCCCGGCAGCGCACTGGGTGTCAGGAATTGCAAATCCGACCAATCAGTGTAGAACACGGCAGCATTGGCGCGCACACGGCCGTCGAACAGCATGGATTTCGAGCCCAACTCGTAGGTCCAGTTCGTCTCAGGACCAAAAGCGATCTCGTCGTCAGTGCCACGTGTATTGAAGCCACCGGCCTTGGCGCCGCGCGCCGCAGAGGCATACATCATCCAGTCCTCGGAGATGGTGTAGTCGGCGCTGAAGCGTGGCGTCAGGAAACGAAACGATGCCTGAGCGTCCTGAAGCCGTGGATCTGTGACCGGCGTGACGTTGATCTGCCCCTGGGCGCGCAGTTCATCCCAGTTCAGGCGCGCTTCGGCCCCGACGGTGAGGCGATCGCTGACGTCATAGTCGATCGCCGCAAACAAGGATCTCTGCGTCAGCGTGTCACTCTGCAAGGTCTGCCAGGCAAAACCGGGCGGCGCGCCGGGAATCTGGTTCAGGGCATAGATCGTCGGCACTGGTGTGAGACTCAGACCGTCCGGGACGGCCTCGAGATCCAGCCAGCCGATGACCTCCGTGAGGTACTTGCTCCGGGCGTAGAAACCACCCACCGTCCAGCGCAGGTCCGCATCGAGCGGCGAGTCCAGACGAAGCTCCTGGGAGAAATCATCGGAGTCCTGAGGGCTTGCAATCGGGCTGCGCAGCACCGAAATGCTCTGACGCGTGCCATCTGAGAGCAGGAACCCGGTGGTCGGATCATCGGCCGGCTCATCAGGCTGGACGCGCTCATTGTCCTCGAAGCCGACCATGGTGATTTCGTTGTAGCCGGTCAGCGAGG
>JAFIFN010000222.1 GCA_020832005.1 Gammaproteobacteria bacterium
GTCGGCGCCTGGCCTACCTGCAGCGCTACCGCGAGGCCATCGACGTGTTTTCCGACGGGCTTGCGCGACACCCCGCGTCCTATCGCCTGTATCGTCACCGCGGTCACCGCCACATCACCATGCGCGACTTCGACGCGGCCATCGCAGACCTGGAACGGGCCTATGAACTGATGCCCAAGGGCATCACCGAGACCGAACCCGACGGCATGCCCAACCCGCAGGGCGTGCCGCTGTCGAACACCCAGTTCAACGTGCTCTATCACCTGGCGCTGGCCCACTACCTGAACGGCGACTTCGCCGCCGCGGTGCCGATCTGGCGCGAATGCCTCGAGTATTCGGACAATGCCGACCTGCAGGTGGCAACGACGGACTGGCTGTACATGACGCTGCGGCGTGACGGGCAGCATGAGGCCGCTGCCAGACTGCTCGCATCCGTCCCGGCAGATCTCGAAGTCATCGAGGACGAAGGCTACCGGCAGCGCCTGCGCCTTTACCGCGGCGAGGCTTCCGTCGACGAACTGTTCACCACCGACGCCGATGATGCCGGACTGACCCTCGTCACCCAGGGCTACGGCATCGCCAACTGGTATTTCTACAATGGCAATCATGCCCGCGCCGCCGAGATCTGGCAGCAGATCCGCGACACTGGCGTGTGGGCAGCTTTCGGCTATATCGCGGCGGAAGCCGACGCGTATCGCCTGCGTTGAGTCCTGCGCGCCCACGAGCCTGCCGCGCCAGCCGTGGGGCCAATCATGGTATGATGCTAAGTCTTTGAACAAGCACACGTTGCTTCCATGCGTGGCCGTGCTCGGCCTGCCTGATCGGCCTTCCCCGGCCGCCACCCGCGCCGACGCGCGGCACGACAAGGACGACTGAACAGTTATGTGCGGCATTGCCGGTGAGATCTCCTTCGACGGCAGCAGACCCGACATTGCGCTGGTCGCCGCCATGACCGAACTGATGACCCCGCGGGGTCCGGATGGCGACGGTGTCTTCGCGCGCGGCCAGCTCGCGTTCGGCCATCGGCGACTGAAGATCATCGATCTGTCGGACGCCGCCCACCAGCCCATGCACGATGCCGAGCTGGGCCTGACCATCGTCTTCAACGGCTGCATCTACAACTACCCGGAGCTGCGCGCCGAGCTCGAAGGCCTGGGTTATCACTTCTTCTCGCATGGCGATACCGAGGTCATCCTCAAGGCCTGGCATGCGTGGGGGCCGGACTGCGTGCATCGCCTCTACGGCATGTTCGCTTTCTGCCTGTGGGAGCAGCACGGCAGCCGAGCCCACCTTGTGCGTGACCGGCTCGGCATCAAGCCGCTGTACTATCACGTCGATGGTCAGCGCCTGCGCTTCGCCTCGAGCCTGCCGGCCATGCTCAAGGCGCCGGACATCGACACCTCGCTCGACCCCGTCGCGCTGCATCACTACCTGAGCTTCCACTCGGTCGTGCCGGCGCCGCGTACGATCATCGCCGGCGTGCGCAAGCTGCCCCCTGCGACCATCATCAGCTTCGAGGCCGACGGACGATCGCGAGAGAAGGAATACTGGCGTCCGACCTTCGGCCTGCAGCCCGGCGACGAGAAACGCTCCTTCGAAGACTGGCAGGACGAAACACTGGCGGTGATGCGCCGCGCCGTGGAGCGTCGACTGGTCGCCGATGTCCCGGTGGGTGTGCTGCTCTCCGGTGGCCTGGACAGCTCACTGGTCGTGGGCCTGCTCGCCGAGGCCGGGCAGCAGGGCCTGGCCACGTTCTCCATCGGCTTCGAGGCCGTGGACGCAGAGAAAGGCGACGAGTTCCAGTACTCCGACATCATCGCCGAGCGCTTCGCCACCAATCATCACAAGATCTTCATCGATGCCAGTCGCACGCTCTCCGAGCTGCCCAACTGTGTGGCGGCGATGTCCGAGCCCATGGTCAGCCACGACTGCATCGGCTTCTACCTGCTCTCCGAAGAGGTGGCCAAGCACGTACGCGTCGTGCAAAGCGGCCAGGGCGCCGACGAGATCTTCGCCGGCTACCACTGGTATCCGCCAATGATGGGCAGCGACGATCCCCTGGGCGCTTACCGCGCCGCATTCTTCGATCGTGATCATGACGAGATGGCCGAGGTGCTCGATGCGCGTCACCTGGGCCGCGATGAGAGCGGCGATTTCGTGCGCCGGCACTTCGCCAGGCCTGGCGCGGATGCGGCCATCGACAAGGCGCTGCGCCTGGACACCCAGATCATGCTGATCGACGATCCGGTCAAGCGGGTCGACAACATGACCATGGCCTGGGGGCTGGAGGCGCGCGTGCCGTTCCTGGACCACGAAGTGGTCGAACTCGCCGCGCGAGTGCCCGCGAAATACAAGGTCCCCGAAGGCGGCAAATACGTGCTCAAGGAGGCCGCGCGCCGGGTGATTCCGGCAGGCGTCATCGACCGACCGAAGGGCTATTTCCCCGTGCCGGCGCTGAAGTACCTGCGCGGACCCTACCTGCAGCGCGTGCGCGATGTGCTTACCGACAAGCGCGCACGCGAACGCGGACTGTTCAATCCTGCCTACGTCGAGAAGCTGCTGGCCGATCCCGAGGCACACATCACGCCGCTGCGTGGCTCCAAGCTCTGGCAGCTCACGCTGCTCGAATACTGGCTGCAGACCCGGGGCCTGTAGGCAGATGACCGAGCGCAGGCAAAGACCCACTCCGCGCCCGCAGCAGTACCGTCTGGATCGACTGCGCTCGCAGACGCTGCGCCCGACCGGCAAGCAGCGCGAACCACGTGAGTCCCCGCCGCGCAACGTGAGCCTCGACTGCGGCTGGGGCATGTTGCATTTCGCCCAGACCTTCGATGACAGCGAAACACTGACCAGCGCGCTGCACCGTGAGCGACCCGACCGCCGCGATATCGCCTTCTACGTCAGCGATCCGCACGTGGTGCTGAGCAAGGCGCCGCAGGACGTGTTCCTGGACCCCTCGCACACCTACCGCCTGGACCTGAACACCTACCGCCCCAGTCGCGGTCGTCCACCCGGCTTTCATATTCGACGCCTGTGCACACTGGCCGACGCCGAGGCGGTCAACCGCATCTATGCGGCGTGGAACATGGTGCAGGTGGATCCGCAGTTCTTCTGGGCCAAGCGCGACAGCCGAACCCTCACCGTATTCGTCGCCGAGGATGATGCCAGCGGTGATCTGCTCGGCGCCGTCACCGGCGTGGATCATCGCCGCGTATTTAATGATCCGGAGAACGGCTCGTCTTTATGGTGTCTGGCGGTGGATCCGCAGGCGCAGCACCCGCGCCTGGGCGAAGCCCTGGTCCGCCAGCTCGCCGAACATTTCCAGACGCGCGGCTGCCATTACATGGACCTCTCGGTGCTGCATGACAACGACAAGGCGATCGCACTGTACGAGAAGCTCGGCTTCGTGCGGGTGCCGGTGTTTGCACTCAAGAACCGCAATTACATCAATGAAAAACTGTTTTCCGGGCCACCCCCGGAGGACTCGCTGAACCCCTACGCGCGCATCATCGTCGATGAGGCCCGTCGCCGCGGCATCGCCGTGGAGGTGCTCGATGAAAAGGCCGGTTATTTCCGGCTCAGCTACGGCGGCCGCGCAGTGATCTGCCGGGAATCGCTCACCGAGCTGACCTCGGCAATCGCCATGAGTCGCTGCGACGACAAGGCCGTAACCCGGCGCCTGATGGCCCAGGCCGGACTGTCGGTCCCCAGGCAGCAGCCGGCCGGCAGCGCCGAGGGAAATGCGGCATTTCTGGCCGAGTGTGGCAGCCTCGTGGTCAAACCGGCACGCGGGGAACAGGGTCGCGGCATCAGTGTGGACATCAGCGATGCCGAAGAGCTCGAAGCGGCGATTACTGAGGCCCGCCAGGTCGACGCGAACGTGCTGCTCGAGGCGTTCGTCAAGGGCCAGGACCTGCGCATCATCGTCATTGACTACCGGGTGGTCGCGGCCGCCGTGCGGCGGCCACCGCGCGTGCGTGGCAACGGCCAGCACACGGTTCGCGAACTCATCGAGCGTCAGAGCCGTCGCCGACAGGCGGCCACCGGGGGCGAATCACGCATTCCAATCGATGCCGAGACGCAACGTTGCCTGGACCGCGAAGGTCTCAAGTTAGACGACGTGCCCGAGGAAGGTCGCGGCATCGAGGTGCGCAGGACCGCCAATCTGCACACCGGCGGTACGATCCACGATGTCACCGATGAACTCGGGCTGAAGC
>JAFIFN010000037.1 GCA_020832005.1 Gammaproteobacteria bacterium
GCTCAAGCCCGAATCGCGATCACCGATGCGTGCGCCCTCGGCGATACGGATCTGCGCGCGCACGATGTCGATGCCGGTGACCTCCTCGGTCACGGTGTGCTCGACCTGGATACGCGGGTTGACCTCGATGAAGTAGAACGCCTCGGTATCCGCGTCCATCAGGAACTCCACCGTCCCGGCATGGGTGTAGCCGGCCTTGCGTCCAAGCGCCAGGGCGTGACCGCACAGTTGCTCGCGCTGTTCATGGCTCAGGTAGGGGGCCGGGGCACGCTCGATGACCTTCTGGTTGCGTCGCTGGACCGTGCAGTCGCGCTCGAACAGGTGGACGAGGTTGCCGTGCCGGTCGCCTAGCAGCTGGACCTCGACGTGCCGGGCCCGCTCGACCAGCTTCTCCAGATAGACCTCGTCGTTACCGAAGGCGGCCTTCGCCTCTCGGCGGGCCACGTCGAGCTGCTGCTCGAGGTCCTCGCGGCTGCGGATCACCCGCATGCCGCGCCCGCCGCCGCCCCAGCTGGCCTTGAGCATCAGCGGGTAGCCCACCTGCTCGGCCAGCGCCGGCACCTCGGCGGCATCGGCCGGCAGCGGCTGCGTGGCTGGCATCACCGGCACGCCGGCGGCTTCGGCCAGGTGGCGTGCCGACACCTTGTTGCCCAGCGAGCGCATGACGTCGGGCTCGGGACCAATCCAGGTCAGACCGGCGCGCTGCACCGCATCAGCGAAATCGGGGTTCTCAGACAGAAAGCCGTAGCCGGGATGCACCGCATCGGCGCCGCTCTCGGCAGCCACCGCCAGCAGCGCGTCGATGTCCAGGTAGGCGGCAATCGGCTTGCCGGCCTCGCCGATGCGGTAGCTCTGATCGGCCTTGAAGCGGTGCAGCGCGAAGCGATCCTCGTCGGAGTACACTGCGACGGTCGCAATGCCAAGCTCAGAGGCTGCGCGCATCACGCGGATGGCGATCTCGCTGCGGTTGGCCACAAGGATGCGGCGGATCTTGCGCGGAGCGGTGTTTTTCATACGCATTCGGGTCCTGGTCGACGGTCATGACAGCCGCCAAAGCGTGCGATATCGTCACGCCACGGCCGGAATGCTACATAATCATGCAAAGCCTTGGTGGTACTGGGCTTTCCGTGATGGGCGTCAAGGATTTTGCGTTGACCCCCGCTGTAGTGTGGGGGCACTGGTCACCGCTAACGGCCGAGGCACCGTCGATTCCCAGACCAAAACTGCGCTTGCGACTTGCCAAGCGGTCATTGTAAGCGACAATCCGGCAGAAGGTCATGCAGCCACGGCACGCGATTCATCCCGAAGCTCATCGTCAGGCACCCTGGCGAACGCCCGCTCGTGTCCGAACAATGGCCAATGGGTATTGCGATGCGCCGCCCGCCGGCGGGTTTACACTCCTGGAATTGATGGCCACGGTGGCAATCCTGGCGCTTCTGCTGGGAATTGGCGTACCCAGCATGACCGCCTTCATCCAGAATAATCGCGTGACGACCCAGGCCAACGGCCTGGTCTCATCGTTTCACCTGGCGCGCAGCGAGGCCATCAAGCGGGCCGTGCCGGTGACAGTCACCGCAGAGGCCGGCGGATTCGAGGAAGGCTGGTGTGTTCACCTGGGTGCCAACTGTGCAGACCCCGACATCCTGCGCGTCTATCCGCCGGTGGCGCGCATGAGCGTCGCCGAGAATGCCGGCACGATCACCTTCGACGCGCGCGGTGTGCGCATGGTGCCTGCCGTGGATGCGGTCATCACCATCCAGCCGGTCGACTGCACACCCGGTCAGGCCAACCGGGCGCGACAGGTCGAAGTCTCGGTGACCGGACGGCCCAGCGTCATACGTGTGAACTGCTGATGAACAGGCTCATTCGAAATACCCGATCTGCAGCGCCAGGCGCACGCCGCGAGCGCGGCGTGACCATGCTCGAGGTGCTCATTGCGCTGGTCATCCTGTCCATCGGGCTGCTCGGCCTGGCGGGGCTGCAGACCATCTCCCTGCAGCTGAACCAGGCGGCGGTCACGCGTTCCCAGGCCTCGCAACTGGCCTACGACATCACCGAGCGCATGCGCGCCAACCGCCCGGCAGCGGCGGATTATCAGATCGGCCTGGCGGATGCGCCGCCGGGCGCAGGCTCAGTGGCGGCGACCGATGTGACTGAATGGCGCGCACTGCTGGCCGCCTCGCTGCCCGAGGGCACCGGTTCAATCGCAGTGGATGCCGGCACGGGCCGCGTCACCATCGTGATCCAGTGGGCCGATACCGATGACGCCGCCGACTCGGGCGCTTTCGAGCGCGATACCGCCACGAGCTTCGAATTCCGGACCCAGCTATGAGCACGCCCGCGCGCCGCGTTTCGACCCCGTTTCGTTCGCTCGGCATTACGCTGATCGAGCTGCTCGTCGCCGTGGCTGTCGGCATGTTGCTGATCGCCGGCGTGATCCAGATCTTTGTCGGCAACAGCCAGACCTATCGCTTCAACGAGTCGCTCTCGCGCATCCAGGAAAACGGCCGCTTCGCGATCGAGGAGATCACGCGCGATGTACGCATGGCCGGCTACTACGGCTGCGCGCGGCGTACGACGACGGTCAACAACACGCTGGTCGGCATGCCGGCGAGCTTTGACCCGATGGTCGGCATCCAGGGCTGGGAGGCAAGCAACACGGCCATGGGCGACCCGCTGGCGCTGGACTTTGGCGCGGCGACGACGGACGTGACCGGCGGTGGATGGGCGAGCAGTGGCACCGCTCCCCTGAACGCCTTCCAGGCAGTCCCGCAAAGCGACATCCTGCGCATCTGGCGTGGCGAGGAAGTGGGCACGCGCATTGTTGCCACCGGCGCCGGCACGGCCACCGTGGTGGCCAATCCGCGCCTCTCCGACGGCGACCTGGTGCTGCTGTCCGACTGCCTGGATCTCGACATCATCCGCGCCTGCGCGGTGAACACCGCCGGCGGCGAATCCGATCTCGACCTGAACGGCGGCTGCATCCCGGGCAGCGACGTCTCGCTGGGCCTGCGCGCCTCGGTGGGCGGGCTGGCCACGCGTCTGACCGGCAGCATTTACTATGTAGGCAAACGCGGTGACAACGCCGATGCGCCGCCTGCGCTGTTTCGCCGCAGGCTGAACGGTAACGGCATGCCCGGCCCGGCCGAGGAACTCGTCGAGGGCGTGGAGAACATCCAGATACTCTATGGCGTCGACACCACCAACAACGGCCAGCTGGATGCCTATGTGTCCGGCGCGGCGGTCGCCGACTGGCAGGACGTGCTGGCCGTGCGCATCAATCTGTTGCTGGTCAGCATGGAAGACAACCTCGTCGATCCCGGCCAGCAGATCCAGTTCAACGGTCCGCAGAACCCGGGCGATCGTCGCCTGCGCCAGGTTATGACGACGACGATCGCGCTGCGGAACCGGACCCTGTGAGAGCCACGATATGCGGCATCTGAGCCTAAACATGAAAAGCCTGTCCGCCCAGCGCGGCTCGGCATTGATCCTGAGTCTCGTGTTCCTGGTGATCATGACGTTGATCGCCGTGAGCGCGATGCGCGACACCACGCTACAGGAGCGCATGGCAGGCAATCTGCGTGATCGCAGCCTGGCCTTCCAGGCCGCCGAGGCCTCGCTTCGTGATGGTGAGGACTGGCTGCTGTCTCCGGCCGGCCGGCTTGCCTCGGGTGTGCTGGTCGACGAGATCCCGGATCCGGCCACATGGGACGGTTTGGCGCCCGCGCCGACACAGGCCGCCTCGGCGGGCTTTGTTGATGGCGGTCTGCACTCGGCCAATCCCCTGTTTCACGTCTCACCCGCTCGAATTGCGCGGGCCAGTGGCGGCAGCCTTGATATCAGCGCGCCGGGGCAGTTGATCACAAGTTCGCACGATGTCACCTCGCGTGGTACCGGCGGCACCGATACCAGTGTCGTGGTGTTGCAGACCACGGTGGTCATCGAATGAGTTTTTTGCAGGATCAGGAGCCCAGGGGGTTCCCTCGGAGCAGGACCATGGCACACGAGACGAATCGCACGATCACAAGGCCGGGGCCGCTGCGCGGCTTTTTCATCGGCGTGGCGCTGGCGCTGTTTGCCTCAGCACCCGCGACGGCGGACGTGAATATCGCCAACTCCCCGCTGTTCGTGACGTCCAGCGTTGAACCGAACCTGATGTTCATCATCGACGATTCGGGCTCCATGCAGTGGGAGGTCATGCCCGATGAGTTGACCACCTGGTTCTCGGTCAATATTGCAGAGCGGCTGTTCTGGCTGTATCCGCGGGTGAACAACCTGCACGGCGACGGCGATTACAACAACGTGCATATTCCGCTGTTCACAGGCAATACCGCCGCCTTGATTCGCTCAAGCCACAACAACACGGTGTTCTACAATCCGGCCGTCACCTACCGCCCGTGGTCCAACCCGGACGGCACGCTGATGCCCCCGGCGTCTCCGACAGCAGCCCCGAACCGACCGCTGTTTCCGGTGTACGGCACGCGCGACCTGACCGTCGAGGCCACGCACAATCGCTGGCGGACGGACACGGGCGCGGCCAGTACGGCCACACTCACGTACTTCCCCGCGGTGTACTACCACTACAACGGCGGCGATATTGCGCTGGAAAGCAGCTACACGCGCGTGGAAATTCGCCCGCTGAACGCACCGTTTATCGGTCATGGGCGCGAGAACCGCAGCGACTGCGTACTGGCGCCCGCGTGCACCTATGCCGAGGAAATCCAGAATTTCGCCAACTGGTACACCTACCACCGCAACCGGATCTTCGCCTCACGCGCAGGTATAGGCAGTGCGTTTGCCCGCTTCGACGGCGGCATGCGTGTGGGCTACGGCACGATCAATCACAATCGCACAACGCTGACCGCGCTGGATGGCGTTAACGGCCGCACCGTCGTGCGGGGTGTGCGGACTTTCACCGGCGCTTCGAAAATCGAGTTCTTCGACGAACTCTACAACCGGCCGATCCCGTCCACCGGCACGCCACTGCGGCGTGCACTCGAGGGCGCGGGCGAGTATTTCGCCCGCAGCGACGACCGCGGGCCCTGGAGTTCCACGCCCGGCGAGGCCGGAGGCGAAGACCTGAGCTGCCGCCAGAGTTTCTCCATCCTGATGACCGACGGCTACACCTCCGGTGGCTCGGACTGGCAGGCTACGGATGCGTCTCGCCGTGCCAACAATGACGGGACCACCGTCAACAACACCGTGAACAACAATCCCACAGGCCCGAACTACCAGTACACCCCGACCGATCCGTACCGGGACGGCATGAGCAATACGCTGGCAGACGTGGCCATGTATTACTGGAAGCGCGACCTGCGCCCGGACCTGCCCAACCGGGTCCCTACCTCGGAGCGTAACCCGGCGTTCTGGCAGCATATGGTGACGTACGGTGTGGGTCTGGGTGTGGTCGGCTCGATCGACCCGGATGACGCCTGGGCCGCGGCGGAGGCCGGCACACCGATCGCGTGGCCCGATCCACAGTTCAACCAGGTCAACTGCAGCGGCGCAAACTGTCCCGCCCGAATCGACGATCTTCTCCATGCTGCGATCAATTCGCGCGGCGGCTTCTTCAGCGCCCAGGACCCGGAAACCTTTGCAAACGAACTTACCCTGGTGATCGATGACATCGTCGCCCGCGTCGAGAGCTCTGCAACAGCCGCGGCCACGAGCTCCGCGGTGCTGCAGACCGACACCCTGCTCTACACGGCGGGCTTTCGCAGCGGCGACTGGTCCGGGCAGCTGATCGGCCGCGAAGTCAATGATGACGGCACGGTCGGCGCCCTGGTATGGAACGCCGAAACCCTGCTCGCCGGCGTATCGCCGGGGATGCGCGAAATTTTCACCGTCAACAGCGCCACCGGCGATCAGGTGGAGCTTGACCTGGGGCTGCTAAGCGCCAGCCAGATCGCCGCCCTGAACACAGGCCCGGACAACACCGCCGATGCGCTCGGTGCCGCCCGTATCGAATGGCTGCGCGGCGACGAAAGCATCCCCGGTTTCCGCAGCCGCAGCGAATCAGGCGCCCCGCGTCTGCTCGGCGACATCATCAATTCCAATCCTCAGTACGCCGGCCAGACGGATTTCGGCTATCGGCTGCTGCCCGGTGCCGAGGGCACCAGTTACGCGACCTTCCGCGCATCACCGGGCTATGCGAACCGACCGGACGTCATCTACGTGGGCGCCAACAGCGGCATGCTGCATGGCTTCAATGCGGCTACCGGCGTGGAGATGTTCGCCTACATGCCCAGCGAGCTGCTGCTGCCCGAGCCGGGTCGCGATCACGCGCCAGTCTCGCGCCTGATGGCAGAGGACTATTCCCACCGCTATTTCATGGATGGCACGCCGATCATCCGCGATGCCTTCGTCAACGGCGCCTGGCGCACCGTGCTGGTCGGTACCATGGGGGCCGGTGGCCGCACCGTGTTCGCGCTGGATGTCACCAACCCTTCCAATGCATCGGTACTCTGGGAGTTCACCCATCCCGAGCTGGGCTACAAGGTGGGCCAGCCGGCGATGACGCGGCTGCGCGACGGGCGCTGGGCGGCTATTTTCGGTAACGGCTACAACTCGGCCAGCCATACCGCGGGCCTGTTCGTGGTTGACCTGGACGACGGCTCACTGATTCAACGCATCGACACCGGCATCGGCAGCGCCGGTGACCCGAACGGCATGGCCGCCCCCGCGGTCACGGACTATCCGTTCAGCGACCTGCTGGCCTCGCGTGTGTACGCCGGTGACCTGCAGGGCAACCTGTGGCGCTTCGAGCTCAGCTCCACCGACCCGTCGGACTGGTCGGCCGCCGCCTCGCGACGTGTGCTGTTCTCTGCGATCAACGACGATGGCGAGCGCCAGCCCATCACCGTTCGTCCGGCCCTGGCACTGCTTCCAGGCCACAGCGACACCGTGGTCGTGGGCTTCGGTACCGGTAGTTACTTCCAGGAGGAAGACGCGGTCGTCGTCGGCGCGCCCACACAGTCGCTCTACGGGATTTTCGACCGCAATACGACGGTATCCGATCGCAGCGAACTGCTCGAGCAGGTCATCGAAGAGCAGACAACCGAGACGTTCACGACCCCCGATGGTCCCCGGGAGTTCGATCTGCGGATCATCTCCGAGGAAACCATCGACCTGGCCACCCACAGAGGCTGGTACATCGACCTGGTCTACGGCGGCGACAACCAGGGCGAACGGGTCGTCAGCGCGGGCACCTTCCCGTCCGGGCGCACGGCCGAGCGCATTCGCTTCACGACGCTGATTCCCGACAGTGACCCCTGCGGCACGGGGCGTCGTGGCTACCTGATGGACATCGACCTGCTCACCGGTGGCCGCTTCGACGTCCCCGTATTCGACCTCACCGGCGACGGGGTCATCGATGATGCCGATCTGAAGGACGGTCTGCCGCCCAGCGGCGTTGGCTTCGGCGCGGGTGAGCTGCCCACCACGATCCGGCGTCGCGACGTCAACCTCGAGGGCATCTACACCGGCGAGGGCGAGAACATCGATGGCCTGACCGGCGATGTGATCGAGGGTCGCCAATCATGGCGCCAGCTGCGCTGATCGGCCTGCGCTGGCCACTACAGCCTGGCGTTGAACGCGACCTTGAGGAGAATCGGACATGACAATTAATCCACGGCGGGCGAAGGGCATCACGCTCATCGAGCTGATGATCGTCGTGGTCATCGTCGGCATTCTCGCGGCGATTGCGTTTCCGTCCTACACGGAAAACGTCAACAGCGGTCGTCGCGCCGATGGGCAGGGTGCGCTCGTGAATACGGCACAGCGCCTGGAGCGTTGCTTCACGCAGTTCAACACCTATGCGGGCGCCTGTGGCGTGGCTTTTCCGATCGCCTCACCCGAAGGTTTCTACCAGATCACCGCCCCGGTGCGAACCGCCACCACCTTCACGCTGGTGGCCACACCCCAGGGACCCCAGGCAAACGATACCCGTTGCGGCAACCTCAGCCTGACACACACCGGCGTGCGCGCAGCGACCGGCACGAATCCCGACCGCTGCTGGTAAGGCTTACACCTTCGAAGCGCGCCCGACGCGCCTGATCGGCCGACCCGCCTCGGTGGGCCAGGGCAGATCGGGCTGCTGCGCATACAGACGATCCAGCCCCGCCAGCACGTCGTCGGGCATCGGCACGACACGCCGCTCCTCCAGGCTCACGTGCAGGTTCATCCACTCGCAGGTGGCGGCCATATAGCCCTGCTGCGCGTGATACATGCGATAGAAGTGATGGATGCGCTTGGCGTCGTAGCCCAGGACCTGCACGGTGAACAGCATTTCATCGCCGACGTTCATCTCGCGCTGGTAGGTGGTGTGGGATTCGGCGGCGAAGGTGGAGCAGCCCGTACGATTACGGTAGTCATCATCGAAGCCCAGCGTGTCCCACAGCGCATCGATCGCCAGATCGAAGGCCAGCACGAAGTAAGCGACGTTCATGTGGCCGTTGTAGTCGATCCACTCGGGACGAACGACTTCCCGGTGAATCACCGGCAGGCCATCAGGCATCTTGTCTGTGGTCATATGGATTGCTCGTGTATTACTCGTCTTTGAACAGGGCGACTTCAACCAGGCCGTCCGCGCGTGCCATCCCGCGCGCCATCCCTGCGGTATTGAACGGCATGCTGACGTTACCTGCACGGTCCAGCGCGATGACGCCGCCGTCTCCGCCCATGGCCGGAATACGCTCGAGTACGACGTAGCGGGCGGCGGTGTCGAGGGATTCATCGAGGTAGGCCAGGCGCGCGCAGATGTCGTAGGCCGCGACGGCGCGGATGTAGTACTCGCCCCAGCCAGTGGCAGACACGGCGCAGCGCTCATCGGCCCAGGTGCCGGCGCCGATGATCGGCGAATCGCCGATGCGGCCCCAGCGCTTGTTGGTCATGCCGCCGGTCGAGGTCGCCGCGGCCAGCACGCCGGCCGCATCGATGGCGACCGCGCCGACCGTGCCGTGGGCGGGCACAGGCGGAACCAGACTGGCAGTGTCCTCCCGGATCGCCTCCAGTGCGCGCCGGCGTCGCTCGGTGTGAAACCACTCCACGGGCATGAACGCAAGGCCGGCATCGCGGGCGAAAGCCTCGGCGCCGCTCCCGGAGAGCATCACGTGCGGCGAGCGTTCCATGACCGCGCGTGCGGCCAGTATCGGGTTGCGAACCCCCTGCACGCCGGCCACGGCACCGGCGGCCCCGGTGGACCCGAGCATGATCGAGGCATCCAGCTCGTTGCGGGCGTCGGCGGTGAACACCGCGCCGCGGCCCGCATTGAAGTGCGGTGAGTCCTCCAACCGGCGCACGGCCTCGGTGACGGCATCCAGACTGTTGCCACCCTCGGCCAGGATCCGCCCGGCAGCCTCCAGCGCGGCTGCCAGGTCTGCACGCATGCCTGCCTCATCGTCAGGCTCGTAGGTCCCGGGCGTGACCGCCCCGGCCCCGCCGTGCACCACCACGACCCAGTCAGCCGCCTGCGCGTCACCGGCCGAACTGTCGCCTGCGTGGAGCGCCGTCACGGCCAGGCATGACAGAAATACAAGCACGGATACGCTGGCGAGCCTCGGCGATAGGATCATCATCACTCCTGAGTGGCGGGTCCGGCATGCCCGGCGTCGTTCGCAGACTGGCTCGGCGATCATGGCCCGGACCCTGGCAGCTGCGCCCCATTGTGCCATGACGCGCCACGCGGCTCTTGCGCCACGCCGCGGGGGGCGGGCGTGTACTGATACGAAAATTCCTCCACAATAGCGGCCCGTTCCTGCCTGCAAGGCCCGCGGTGACCCCTTGACCGACCTGGCTCCCGACCGTCCTGCCCCGCGCTCGCTGCGACCACTGCGCACGCTGCTGCCCTATCTGCGGCCCTACCGCTGGACGCTGGCCTTCGCCCTGGCCGCGCTGCTGATCGCCTCGGCGGCGATGCTCTCCCTGCCCATTGCACTGCGCCACCTGATCGACCAGGGACTGGCAGCCAGCAGCGCCGAGACCATCAATCAATATTTCGTGGTGTTTCTGCTGGCCGCTGTGGCGCTGGGCGGGTTCTCGGCGCTGCGCCTCTACCTGGTCACCTGGTTGGGCGAGCGGGTCGTCGCCGACCTGCGTGATGCCGTCTACCAGCGCGTGATCAGGATGGATCCGGGCTTTTTCGAGGTCACCCGCACCGGCGAGGTGCTCTCGCGCCTGACCACCGACACCACGCTGGTCCAGTCGATCGCAGGCGTCACGCTGTCGATCGCGCTGCGCTCCAGCCTGAACCTCACCGGCGGACTGGTCCTGCTGACACTGACCAGCCCGCGACTGGCCGGCATCATCGTGCTGGCCGTGCCGCTGGTCATTGCCCCGCTGATCCTGATCGGTCGCCGGGTACGCACGCTCTCACGTGCCTCCCAGGATCGCATCGCCGATTCCAGCGGCCTGGCCGGCGAGACCCTCAATGCCATCCAGACGGTACAGGCCTTTACGCTCGAGGCGCTGCAGGGCAAACGCTTCCACGACGCCATCGAGTTGAGTTTCGAGACCGCCGTCAGGCGCGCCCGCCTGCGTTCCGCGCTGACCGCTGCCGGCATCATCATGGTGTTTGGCGCGATCACGCTGGTGCTGTGGCTGGGCGCGCACGCCGTGGTTGCCGGAACGATGAGCGGCGGACTGCTCGGCCAGTTCCTGCTCTACGCGATGATAGTGGCGCTGTCGGCGGCGGGCTTAAGCGAGGTGTGGGGCGAGGTGCAGCGCGCCGCAGGGGCCATGGAGCGGCTGCAGGAACTGCTGGAGGCCGAACCGGCGATCGCCGCACCGACGCATCCGCAGTCCCTGCCCGTCCCAAGCACGGGGACCATCCGCTTTGAGGACGTATCCTTCAGCTATGCCTCTCGGCCAGAGACGCTGGCGCTTGAGCAGTTCACACTCGATATCGCCCCCGGCGAGACGGTGGCTTTCGTCGGCCCCTCGGGTGCGGGCAAGACCACGGCCTTCCAGCTGCTGCTGCGCTTCTACCAGCCCGGTGCCGGGCGGATTTGCGTCGATGGCGTGGATATCGCACAGACCGACCCGCGCGAACTGCGCAGCCGGATCGCGCTGGTGCCGCAGGATACGGTGCTGTTCGGCACCAGCGCGCGCGAAAACATCCGCTTCGGACGCCCTGATGCCAGTGACGCGGAGGTCGAAGCCGCGGCCCGCGCGGCAGCAGCTCACGAGTTCATCAGCGTGCTGCCCGAAGGCTACGACACGTTCCTGGGCGAGCGCGGCACGCGGCTGTCCGGCGGTCAGCGCCAGCGCATCGCGATTGCGCGCGCCATCCTCAAGGATCCACCGATCCTGATGCTCGATGAGGCTACGAGCTCGCTCGACGCGGAGAGTGAGCAGCTGGTGCAGCAGGCACTCTCGCGGCTGATGAGCGAGCGCACCACGCTGGTCATCGCTCATCGGCTGGCCACGGTACTCAAGGCCCACCGCATCGTGGTCATGGAGACCGGACGGATCCGCGCAATCGGCACCCATGCCGAGCTGCTCGACAGCAGCCCCCTGTATGCGCGGCTCGCCAGTCTGCAGTTCCAGGACGGTGAGTCCACGCCACCGGCGACGATGCGCCTGGCCAGCGCCACCTGAGCGGCAGAAGACGAACTCAGCAGTCCAGATCGGACATCCCGTTGGCCGCATCGCACTGCGAGACCCCGGGCACGCTGGACTGTCGGGCATATTCAAGCTGTCGCTGACGCTCATAGTCGCGCGCGGCGACGGCCACGCTGCCACCCTGGCCGGTGCGTAACCAGCGGCCGATACGCCCGGCATCCCCGAGTGGCGTGCGTGTGCCCAGCGAGTCGAGCAGCACCATCGCGATCGGCCGGCCGTCGATATTCGCGACCATGGCAAGGCAGCGCCCGGCCACCTGCAGGTAGCCGGTCTTGCTCAAGGCCACATCCCAGGTCTCGCGATGCACCAGCAGGTTGGTATTTCCATACTGCAGCGTGTAGCGCGGGTTACGGAATTCCGCGGTGAACCCGGTGGTGCGCGTGTAGTCGCGGATGATTTCGTAGTCCATGGCAGCGGCCAGCAGACGCAGCAAATCCGCGGCAGTGGAGCGGTTCTGTGCCGACAGGCCGCTGGAATCCACGAAGCGGCTGTTATGCATGCCAAGCTCTGCGGCCTTGGCATTCATCGCAGCAACGAACGCCTCCCGGCCGCCGGGGTGATGGCGTGACAGCACGTAGGCAGCCTGATTCTCCGAGGCCATCAGCGTGATGCGCAGCAGGTCGGCCCGGCGCAGTTCCGAGCCGATGCGGATGCGGGAATAAGCATTGACCGGCGCACGCTCGGCGCGCGGCACGATGGTCAGCCACTCATCGAGCCGCTCGCCGGAATCGAGCACGACCACCGCACTCATCAGCTTGGTGACCGAGGCGATCGGCACCTGCCTGTCGGCGTGCTTGGTGAACAGGATCTCGCCGCTTGCAAGATCGGCCACCGCGGCCTGCGCCGAAGCCAGTTCCAGCCCGGCAGGATCAAGCCGGATCTGCCCTTCGGCCGGTGCGGTTACGAGTACTGCACACAGCACGATGCCAAACAGCGACGATATTTTCATGGACGCGAGTATACGCAAAGCTCAGCTGCGCGCGCCCGGGGGATCTTCAATCAGTTCACGGTGGACACACACCGCGGCGGCGCGAGGTCGAATCGGCAGGCCGCGGGCCTCCAGGTGGGCGCGCGTGAATGCCGCCCCATACAACAGGATAAGCGATGAATAGTTGACCCACAGCAGCAGGAGCACCAGCGAGCCTGCCGCACCATAGGTCGACGCTGTTGCGGTATTGGCCAGATACATGGCAATCAGCGAGCGGCCCAGCGTGAACAGAACGGCGGTCATCAGGGCTCCTACCATCACATCCCGCCAGCTGAGGATGACATCGGGCAGGATGCGGAACATGGCCGCAAACAGCAGCGTAATGACCGTCAGTGACAGGACGATTTCGAAGCCGATCATCACGAATCCCGGCATTGGCAGCCACTGCTCGGCGAACACCATCACCGTACGCAGCGCCACACTGAGCAGCAGTGACACCAGCAGGATGAAGCCGATCGCCAGCACGATGGTCAGCGACAGTACGCGCGAGCGGATGAACAGCAGCAGGCTGTTGCGGGTGGGCCGTGCCGCCACATCCCAGATCTGGTTCAGTGATTGCTGCATCTGCGCGAACACCGTCGATGCACCGACCAGGATCGCCACGATACCAATGATGGTCGGCAGCAGGCCGCTCTGGTCGAGCTGCGAGTTAACCACTGCCGTCTCGACGATCTCGGCGGCCTCCGGGCCGATCGCATCCTCCAGCTGGGCCATGATCTGGCCTTCAGCGGCCTGCTCGCCAAGCACCAGACCCACGAGCGTGACCGCAATGATCATCACCGGCGCAATCGAAAACACGGTGAAAAATGCCAGTGCCGCAGCATAGATGAAGGCCTGGCTCTGCAGCCAGTTGCGACCTGCGCTGGCCATGATGCCTGTCCAGTAGCGAAAGCTGGTACGCAGACCGCCTGCAACAGAAGTACTCATGCGGCAGAGCATACCCGAGCGGACAAGGCGATCAACCGCCGTTACAGGCCGTGGCGAATGTAGCGCTTGGCCCGGACCGCGCTTGTCTCAGCATTTCGGGTAGGCTGAAGGCTGGCAGCCCGTCAGGAGTCGACATGTCCAGAATCGAGTTTCCCACGCGCAGCGGCCTGAGCCTTGCCGGCACCCTGGAGTTGCCGCCGGGCGGCAACTGGCAGGCGACCGCGCTGTTCGCCCACTGCTTCACCTGCGGCCGCGACATCAGGGCAGCGCGTACGATCACACGGGCGCTGGCGGCTCAGGGATTTGCCGTCCTGCGCTTTGATTTCACCGGACTGGGTGAAAGCGAGGGTGATTTCGCCGACACCTCGTTTTCCAGCAATCTTGATGATCTTGAGGACGCCGCAGCCTGGCTGGCCGAGCACCTGGCCGGTCCGCAATTGCTGCTGGGGCATTCGCTGGGCGGAACGGCAGTCCTGGCTGTGGCCGAACGCATCGCCAGCGTCCGGGCCGTGGCGACGCTGGGCGCGCCCGGGAGCCCAGAGCATGTGCTCAAACAGTTCGGTGATGATCTGGAGACGATCGGCAAGAAGGGCAGCGCCGAGGTCAGCCTAGGCGGGCGCGACTTTCATATCCGCCGCGACTTTATTGACGATGCGCGCGAGCATCAACTCGCTGAACGCCTTAGGGCACTGCGCCGCGCGTTGCTGGTGATGCATTCACCGGTCGATACCATCGTGTCGATCGACCAGGCCCAGCAGATCTTCATTGCCGCGATGCATCCCAAGAGTTTCGTCAGCCTCGATGATGCCGATCACCTGCTGTCACGCGAGGCGGACGCCCGCTACGCAGCCGACGTCGTCGCTGCCTGGGCAGCGCGGTTCCTGGAGTCCGCCGACGTGAGCCGCGATGACGCGGTGCTGATACGCGGACGCACGGCCGACAGGTTCACCTGCAGTGTCCAGACAGGTCCCCACCGGCTCATCGCCGATGAACCGGCCAGCAGCGGCGGTGCGGCACTCGGGCCCGATCCTTATGCCTACCTGTGTGCTGCGCTTGGCGCCTGCACGGTCATGACCCTTAACATGTATGCGCGCCACAAGAAGCTGCCGCTCGAGCGGGTATCCTGCGAAGTCAGTCATCAGCGCATACACCTTGAAGACTGCGAGGATTGCGAAGCATCCGAGCGCCGCGTGGATGAGCTGTCCAGGGTCATCAGCATCGAAGGCGATGTGAGCGAGGCCCAGGAACGAAGACTGCTCGAGATCGCCGACCGGTGCCCGATACATCTGACGCTCGAGGGCCGGATCCAGGTGCGCTCAACCCTGAATCGCGGCACCGGGTCGTGACTGCAGCACCTCTGCCAGCGCGCCCACGATGGACGTAGTCTGGCTTTGGTACCTGCTGGCGGTGGTGCTCGTCCTGGTGGGCATCCTCGGGACGATCCTGCCGATCCTGCCAGGCGTGCCGATCGTTTTCCTGGGCCTGTGGCTGGCCGCCTGGGCCGAGGGCTTTGTGCACGTCGGCCCGGCCGTGCTCTGGGTGCTCGCGCTGCTGGCGGTGTTCTCAGTGATTGTGGATCTGCTGGCCAGTGTGCTCGGTGCGCGCCGTGCGGGCGCCACGCGCGGCGGCCTGACGGGGGCTGCGCTCGGTACCGTGGTCGGACTGTTCTTCGGTCTGCCCGGTGTGATCCTGGGCCCGCTCATCGGTGCGGTGACGGGCGAGATACTTTATCGCCGAGGCGTCATGGCGGCCTCCCAGGTCGGACTGGCCACGTGGATGGCGCTGATCGTGGCGGCCGTCGTCAAGGTGGCAGTGGTGTTCGTGATGCTCGGGATTTTCGGCTTCGCGTGGGTGCTCTGACCCACCCGTGCAGCCTGGCGCGGACCTGCGTGGGCTCAGTCCCACTGCGCGAGCCGTTCCTCGGCACCCAGCGCGATGATGCGCTCACGAAGCTTTTCGACGAAGTCCTGCGGATGATCCCTGCCGAACATCGGCTCACCGACGAACACGTCGAGAAAGAACGGCACCAGCAGCGCCTCGTTGCGCGGCAGGGCCTTGCCCAGCCCGTGCGTGAACAGCGGATACACCGGCACATCAGGGTGTCGCGCGGCCAGGATGCCGATGCCTTTCTTGAACGGCGCAAGCTGCTCGGGTTCGCCGCGGCTGCCCTCCGGAAAGAAAATCAGGATCTCACCGCGCGCAAGTGCCGCATCACAAGCGGCCAGCGGATCCTCGTCAGGCGATGCTCTTTTTCGGGCAATCGGCAGAATGCCGACGATGCGGGTGGCAAACCATGCCCGCAGGCCGCTGGAGAGAAAGTAGTCGGCCGCTGCCACCGGTCGTACGCGCCCGAGCAGACGCAGCGGCAGCAGGCTGATCAGCACCATCGCATCAAGATGGCTGTTGTGGTTGGCCGTCAGGATCGCCGGCCCCTGCTTGGGCAGGCGTTCACGGTGACGCACGTTGAGCCCGAGCACGAACAGCACGACGAAGCGCACGATCACCGCGTAGAACACCCATCGCAGCAGCCAGCTCATCGGCTCAGTAGTGCAGGTAATGCAGGTAGTGGAAGAACAGCGGTGCGGTGTAGGTCAGGCTGTCCACGCGATCGAGGATGCCGCCATGCCCGGGGATCAGCTGTCCCGAATCCTTGACCCCGAGGTCACGCTTCAGCGCGGAGATGTTCACGTCCCCGATGAAGCCGGCGAAACCGATGAGCAGCCCGGCCGCGGCAGCCTGGTAGCCGGACAGCGGGGTCAGCCAGGGCCCGGCCAGCCATGCCAGCAGGGTGGTTGTCAGGACACCGCCGATCAGGCCTTCCAGGGTCTTGTTCGGACTCACCGTGGGCACGACCTTGTGACGCCCCAGCAGCTTGCCCCAGACGTACTGCGCCACGTCATTGAACTGGGTCAGGAACACCAGGTAGAGCACCAGCCCTGCCCCGCCGGCGCCGGGATTGCCCGCTTCGGGCAGCGCCAGCAGGAAGGCCAGATGACTCAGGCCGAACACCAGCAGCATCAGGCCCCACTGAAGGGAACCCGTGGCGCGCAGGAAGTGCGTGGTCTCCCCGATCAGCAGCATGCGCATGGGCAGCAGCAGGAATACGTAGATCGGAATGAACACGAGGAACATGCCATACCAGCCGATCCCGACCCAGTAGTACTGCACGGCGATCGCCAGATACGCCCAGAACAGCACGCTGCGATCGGCCCGGCGGGTGGGAATCAGCGAAAAATATTCTTTCAGCGCCAGAAACGAGATCAGTGCGAAGAACACGATCGACACGGTCGGGTTGAGCGCAATGGCCAAGGTGAACACCGCGAACATCACCCACCAGGAGCGGATGCGCAGCACCAGCTCGGCAGGCGCGCCCTGCGCGCGCGAGACGTGCATCGCGGCGACGATCAGCGTGGCGATGACCAGGATCGCAAGAATCGAACCCAGCGCATTGACCACCGCCGGCGGGATGCCCAGCAGGCTCATCGCGTCTGCTCCGCAAGTCCCGCGCGGGCACGATTGACGATGGTCAGCAGGCTGGCCGCCACGGCCAGCCACAAGACGATATCCAGCCACAGCCCGCCCGGCACGCCCAGGCCGATCAGCAACGCAAGCGCGCCGAACAACAGTGCGCGGTCACTTTTGCCCATGGGCCCGTCGTAGCGGCGGCCGGCGCCCAGCGCCTGGGACAGTACGCCGGTCAGCTCGCCGATGATCGCAAGCACCACGATCAGCACGACAGCGCGTGCATCGAAGGCCGGCAGCAGCGCCAGCGGCAGGTAGATCACGGTATCGGAGACCACGTCGCCGAGCTCGTTGAGCACCGCGCCCAGCTGACTGGTCATGCCATGTTCGCGGGCGAGCATGCCGTCGATGGCATTGAGCGCCATACGCGCCAGCAGTGCCACCGGCAGCAGCAGCAGCGGCCAGGGCGATCGCGGGTACTGAAACAGGGCGATGCCGGCAAGCAGCGACAGCAGCATGGCCGCCACGGTCACCTGGTTGGCCGTGACCCCGGCCGTTGCCAGGCGTGCAACCAGTGGCCGAAGCAGATCCTGGAACCGTGATTTCAGCTGGTACACGCTGGGCATGCGCCGATTCTAGCGTCGCCCGGGCATCCGCGGATACAGCTGCACTCGACGCTTCACGCGTTCAGGCCACCTGCCATACATCCAAGCCTGCAGTTGCGTCGAATCTGATCGTTATGGAATCGCACCCACTCGCAGGACGAAAGGCTTCAGTCCGGTCGGACTTTGCGCACGGCACCCGCGTCGTCGTGTTCTACGATGGGGGCTGCCCGGTGTGCCGTCGCGAAATCGCGCACTACCGGCACCTGGATCGCCAGCGGCGCCTCGACTGGCATGACATCTGCGCGCAGCCCGAGGCACTCGAACACGTGGGCCTGACGTTCGAACAGGCCATGCGCAGGTTTCACGTCGTCGACCCCGAAGGGGTGCTTCGCTCTGGCGCCGAGGCATTCATCGTGGTCTGGCAGCAGTTACCGGGCTGGCGCTGGCTGGCTCGCGCGGTGCGCATGCTTCGCATGACCTTCGTGCTGGAATGGGGCTATGGGCACTGGGCCGAGCGGCGCTGGCGCAGGCTGCAATACTGCGACGTGAAGCGCTGAGGCTGCGAAAGCGCCCACGGTCAGGGACTGGCAGTGCCCAAAAAGTCCCGGGTGAGTTCATGCATCATCGCCGGCGCATAGTCGGCGATGGTCTGCTCACCGGCGGTGCCATCGGACATGCCGAATCCGGGCGTGTCGATGGCATAGGCGTCGCGCTGTGCGGAGACCTCGACGAGAAAGCGCGCGAAGACGTGCGAGGCGTTGGGCACCTGGTGAAAGCACAGCAGCAGCAGCAGGTAGACCCACCACCGGTCCGTGTATTCATGGCCACGTACTTCAGCTTTTCGCACATGTCACCCCCGGTCATTGCGATATGCAATACTTCCCAATGACACGATAGCCCCACGGAGCACGCGCGTGAAGCACACCGTCCTGACTGGCATGGCTGGTACCCTTGGAGCACTCCTTATCACGGCATGCGGCGGTGCCGCGCCGCCCGAGGAGCAGCACGACGAAGCTGCGACAACCCGGGATGCGCCACCTCGGGAAGCTGTGCCGGAACTGGTGCGAAGCGACGGCAGCTACCCTACCGTGCCCCTGGAAAAGGACGTCGTGGTCGTAAAGGTGGTACAGAACGCGCCGATCAATCTCCAGGACGCACCGTCCATCCAGGAGGGGCTGGCGATCAATGTCGAGCGCATGGCCCACTGGATCGAACGTGCCTGCACCGAAGGCAAGAAGCCCGACTTCATCCTGTTCAACGAGTTCCCGCTGACAGGCTACTCGGCGGGCACGCGCGAGGAGAAGCTGCAGTTCACCATCCAGGTCCCGGGCCCCGAGACCGATCGCATCGGTGAACTGGCACGCGACTGTGACACCTACATCATCTTCGGCAGCTACGCGACGGACCCGGACTGGCCCGGCCACATCCTGAGCTTGAACCCGGTCATCGGTCGCGATGGCGAGGTCAAGGAGGTGTACTGGAAGACCCGCAACGTGCTGCGCTTCACCAGCGACGAGATTCCCACCACGACGATCGAAAATGTCCGCGACCGCTACCGCGAGATGTACGGCATCGAGCGCGAGTTTCCGGTGCTGCGTACCGAGTTCGGCAATATCGCCGTGAGCACGGTACAGGTCGACCCGTTCGTGTTCGCAGCCTATGCCATGCGTGGTGTGGAGATCATGATGCGCACAGCCACGCTGTTCTCGAAGACCGACGTGCAGGCCATCGCCTTCTACAACAACATGTACTCGGCAATGTCGAACATCACCTTCCCGCCCGAGTCCGGCGTCCCGGCAAGCTTCGGCGGCGGCTCGCTGATCGTTGATCCGCGCGGACGGGTGCTGGCCGAGGATCCAAGCAACGACGAGAGCTTCATCGAGGCCGAGATTCCGATTGCCGAATTCCGTCGCGGACGCTCGATTCCACGCTATCCGCTGGAGGTCGTGAAGCCGGTGTTCGACCAGTACCGCCAGGAGGTTCCGCTCAACCACCTGGACCTGCCACCCGAGGCACTGCCGCAGACCAATGAAGACATGAGAGACCTGCTGGATCGCAACAGCCGCTGGATGAACCCGGGCACGTAGTCCGCCGGGCAGGGCTCAGACGAAACCTGTCAGCGAGCAAGCACAGCGGGCGACCAGAATGCAGCCACCAGCGGACTGCGCCGTTTCTTCTCCAGCGTGAACAGGCCGACCTCGTAGGGCGCCAGAGCGGGCCTCAGCGGCAGCACGCTGACCTCGCCGACCAGCGGGCTGTTGTCCAGCACGATCTTCGGCACCACGCCCACACCGAAACCCAGGCTCACCATGCTGACGATCGCCTCGTTGCCGGTCACCTGGGCGTAGACGGTGGGCTGTATGCCGAGTTCGCGGAACCAGCGGTCCGTGCGCTGTCGGGACAGGCCGCTCTCCGACAGGATCATCGGGGTCGTCGCCCAGAGCTTCGGCTCAGGCACCCGTCGCGACAGCTGGCGCAGCTGCGGATGACCTGCCGGTGCAATGAACACCAGCGGCGAGCGCGCGATCGCCTGGAACGCAAGACCGGCCGGCAGACTGTCGGGTCGGGCACCGATGGCGATGTCCTCGTTGCCGGCCATGACGCGGGCGATCGCGTGCTCGGCGTCCCCGGTATGCAGTTTGATCTCGATACGCGGGTGGTCACGCCGGATGCGGCTGAGCAACTCGAACAGAAAGCTGTAGCTGGCGGTCACCGAGCAGTACAGGCTGACCTCGCCCTGCAGCTCCCCGGACTGCTCGGCCAGGCGGTGGCGCATCACATCCCAGCCGGTCAGCACCTCACGGGCCCAGTCGAGGAAGCGCTCGCCGTGGGCCGTGAGCGACACGGAGCGGTTGTCGCGCTCGAAGAGCATGACGCCAAGCTCGTCCTCCAGCTGGCGAATACTGCGGCTCAGCGCCGAGGGGCTGATATGGCTGGCCTCGCTGGCACGCCCGAAGTGCAGGGTTTCGGCGAGGGTGACGCACTGTCTGAGTTGCTTGAGATCCATGGGCAGTGTGTTGCGTAGTTCGGGATACCGTATTGCATTTATATCATTTTACGCAACAAGCAATCCGCCCTAGAATGCCGCAACATCAGGCAACGCGCGGCCGGGCCGCCGAAGAGGAATCATCATGAAAGTGTATTACGACAAGGATTGCGATCTGGCGATCATCAAGGCCAAGAAGGTGGCCATCATCGGTTTCGGCTCGCAGGGCCACGCCCATGCCGGCAACCTGCATGATTCCGGCGTCGACGTCACCGTGGGCCTGCGCCCGGACTCGGGTTCGCGCCGCAAGGCCGAGGCCGCCGGCCTCAAGGTCGCCGATGTGCCCGACGCGGTGGCAGGCGCCGACCTGGTCATGATCCTGACGCCCGACGAATTCCAGCAGAAACTCTACACCGACGAGATCGAGCCCAACATCCGCAAGGGCGCCACGCTGGCGTTCGCCCATGGCTTCTCGATCCACTTCCGCACTATCGAGCCGCGCGCAGATCTCGACGTGATCATGATCGCGCCCAAGGCCCCCGGACATACCGTGCGCTCGGAGTTCAAGGCCGGTCGCGGCATTCCCGATCTCATCGCAGTTGCCCAGGATGCCTCGGGCAAGGCCAAGGCCACGGCGCTGTCCTATGCCGCCGCGATCGGCGGTGGCCGCACCGCCATCATCGAGACATCCTTCAAGGACGAATGCGAAACCGACCTGTTCGGTGAGCAGTCGGTGCTGTGCGGCGGCTGTGTCGAGCTGGTCAAGGCCGGGTTCGAAACCCTGGTGGAGGCGGGCTACCCGGCAGAGATGGCGTACTTCGAGTGCCTGCATGAGCTCAAGCTCATCGTCGATCTGATGTACGAAGGTGGCATCGCCGACATGAACTACTCGATCTCCAACAATGCCGAGTTCGGTGAGTACGTCACAGGCGCGAAGATCATCAACGAAGAGTCCCGCAAGGCCATGCGTGAGGCCCTGGCAAACATCCAGAACGGCTCGTATGCCAAGCGCTTCGTCGCCGAGGGTGCCGCCGGTTATCCGGAAATGACCAAGGCGCGCGAGGCCAATGCCCGCCACCCGATCGAGACTGTCGGCGCCGAGCTGCGCGCGATGATGCCGTGGATCGGCGCGAACAAGCTGGTCGACAAGGCGCGTAACTGACCACGCCGGGCCCGGACGCTCGTTACTTCAGGAATACCCGGAGTGGCGAGCGTCTGAGCTCGTTCCAGCGACTGCTGGCAAGCCACAGGAACAGCCCTGCCAGAAGAACGTTGACCAGCGCTGCGCCCAGCAGAACCCACCCGGTGGCAAAGCCGAAATAATCCCGAAGCAGCATCACCAGGCCGGCGTTGAGCGCCAGCCAGGCGGTGAGCACGCACAACCATGCCAGCACCATGAAGCGGGCAATCAGCGCCGAGCTCCGGCGTGCGGCCCGGACTTCCAGCAGCGCGAGCTCACCGCCGTAGCGCAGCGCGCGGCCCAGCGCTCCGAGCAGCAGGGCGGCGCTGGCATCTGCGCTGCGCGACGTCTCTGGCGGTGGCCCTTCGTCAGCCTCGCCCTGAGTGCGTTGCCCGGTATCGGTCATCAGCGGCGCAGAATCCGATCCAGTACGACGCCCGCGACGACCGCGAGCCCCATGCTGAGCAGGGGATTGGCCTTGATAAAGCGCGTGGTCTGGCCAACTAGCTCCTCGGAGTGCTCACGGGCATCGGCGACCGCGGAGTGCAGCTTCTCTTCGGTCCTGCGCGCCTGATCGCGTACCTTCTCGTCCACCTGTCTTGCTCCATCTGCCAGCTTGTCTACCGACTCATGCAGCTTGTCGGCTGCCTTGTCAATGGCCTCAGTTTTGTCAGCGCTGCTCGCCGACTTCGTGCCCGTCGATTTCGCGCTCGATGTTTTCGTGCTCTTCGTCGCCATGATCTTGCCTCCTTACCTGTTGAACCTGAATCGTGCGGCCCGTATCAGCCGCAAAGCCGAAGCGCCCGACGATCTCGACCTCTTCGCCCAACCAGGCCTCCACGCTCTGCGCAGGCACCAGTCCGACGCGGTTGCGTGCATCGTCCTCCAGCCAGAAGTGGCGTGGCGAGTCATGCATGCGCACCGTGCCGGAGGTGCGCACGAGTCGGCCGAGAAAGGTGTCCTGCTGCTCGACCAGCAGTTCCAGCTCCAGCCCCACGACGGACTCCTCACGAGCGCAGCCGACCAGCAGCACGGCGATCAACACGCCGGCCATCGTGGCGATGCCCGTAGCCGAGCGCCTTGGGCGCGCGTCCGACTGACTCAACTTGAGTACGTCCACGTATCGCATAACGTCTATCATAGACTCCCATGGCGACCTGCGAACAGATGAATCTGGCAGACCTTGCTCACTCGGTGGACTGGCTCAACACCTCCTGCCACTGTGTACAGCTCGACCGACAGCGCCTGCGCGATCACTGGCTGAGCGATGATGCCGGAACCGCCGCTGCCTTCGACGCCCGTCCGGGCCTTGCCGCAGACGGCGTGGTGTTCCTTGATCCAGCTGATGCTGCGTCCATGGATCGCACGACCGCACTGGTGCATGCCACGCTCTCTCACCCGGCTTACGTTCGGCACATCGAGACCAATGCTCCGGAGATTGCACGGCTGCCGCAGGCGTATTCAGGCGGGCTGCTCGGACTGGATTTCCATCTCGGCGGTGAGCGGCCGCAGCTCATCGAGATCAACACCAACCCGGGCGGATTTCTGCTTAACATCGAACTCGCGCGGGTGTTACATGGCTGTTGTGAGGATGTAGAGGACTGGCTGGATGCGGGACTCCCCGCGCTAAATGAACTGCCGGCACGGCTGGTGGAAGGCTATCGGCGGGACTGGATTGCCGCGCGTGGCCGGGCGCCTTTGCGAAACGTTGCAATTGTCGATGACAAGGTCACAGAGCAGTTCCTGTATCCGGAGTTTCTGCTCTATCAGCAGCTGTTCGCGCGCGCAGGCATCGCTGCCCGTATCGTGGATGCGGCTGCACTGGAGTATCAGCGTGGCGAGCTGATCGCCGATGGCGCTGCCGTCGATCTGGTCATCAATCGCGTGACAGACTTCTATCTGGCCGAGCCGCAGCATTCAGCATTGCGGCAGGCGTATATCGAAGGTACTGCCGTCATCACTCCACATCCCAGGGCCCATGCACAATGGGCCGACAAGCGCCTGCTCGTGTGGCTGCGAGATGAGGACATGTTGCGTCAAGCCGGGCTGGATGCCGATGAGCGCGAGCATATGCGCAACTGCATCCCGCGCACCGAGCACGTCAACGCCGCGAATGCTCAAGCCTGGTGGCGCGATCGAAAGCAGTGGTTTTTCAAGCCGATAGACGGCCATGGCGGCAAGGCGGCCTACCGCGGCGAGAAGCTTACACGCCGGACCTTCGAGCAGATCATGCAGCGCTCCTATGTCGCCCAGGCCGTTGCGCCCACCTCGATGCGGCGGGTCATGGTCGATGGACGGCCTGCCGACTTGCGGGTAGATATTCGAAATTTCGCCTGCCAAGGACACACCTGGTTGCGGGCTGCGCGCCTGTATCGCGGGCAGACCACCAACTTTCGCACACCGGGCGGCGGATTCGCAGCGGTGATCCTCGCGCATGCTTGATGTTGCCCTGATCGCCGCGTCGTTCGTCACCTTCTTCGTGGTCATCGATGTGCCCGGCGTGGCGCCGATTTTTGCGGGACTCACGGAAGGTACCGACCGCGCGCATCGTCGGAAGATGGCAATCAAGTCTGTCGCCATTGCCACGCTGGTGCTGATCGGTTTTGCCTATGGCGGCGAGTGGCTGCTCGGCGCACTGCAGATCAGTCTGGATGCCTTCCGTGCTGCAGGCGGCGTGCTGCTGTTCCTGATCGCGCTGGACATGGTGTTCGAAAAGCGTACGAAGCGCCGCGAGCAGCGCGCCGATGCCCTGAGTGATTCGGATGAGACGCTGCCGGGTACCCACGAGGACATTTCGGTGTTCCCGATGGCCATTCCCATGCTCGCAGGCCCGGGCGCGATTGCATCGATTATGCTGTTCATGTCGCAGGCGAGCGGCTCGCTCGGCGCACAGCTCTCCGTGTTGATCGGCCTTGGCGCCAACCTGCTGATCTGCCTGGTGGTATTTCTTCTGATCGGTCCGGTCATGAAACTGATGGGCGAGACCATCGCGGCGATGATCACCCGTATCCTGGGCGTCATCCTCGCCGCGCTGGCCGCGCAATTCATCTTCGACGGCATCCGCGGCGCGCTCATGGGCGGTTGATGGTGAATCTCAAGGCCGAGGAAAGCCGCCAAGCGATCGCGCCGAACGCGCCCGGCGTCAATCCATACCCATTTCATCAGCGATAGAGTTCGCCCAGACCATGGCCTCAAGGTAGGCCTGGCTGAACCGGCGAGTCGACATCTGTGTAGCCTCATGGGCTGAAGGCTCCTGCTCGAACGCCAGCGTACTGGCAAGACACAGGCCGAGCGGCGACTGGCGATTTCCGAGCAAGGCCTCACGCAGATGCGAGTCAAAAGGAATTTCCTGGGCAAGCTCGGCGAAGGAAATGCCCAGCGCGTCTTCGAGGATCGAGAGCAACCCCAGCAGGAACGCTGAACGCGGCGACGCTTCGTGGCGTGGCGCCAGCAACTCGCAGGCTTTGGCACGGGTAAGGCCTAATCTGGCACTCTCTCCGCCACCACCGCTCAGGCGCAGCATTCCGAGAAGCGTCGCCAACTGCTGGACTTTGCGCACTCCCAGAATCCGGATCGCATCTTCAACGGTGTTGATTCGTCGCCAGCCGATTGCTGCGGAGTTACACAGGCGCAGGACTTTTACAGAAAGCGCCGGGTCATGCTCGATCAGTTCTGCAAGCTTCTTCGTGCTGCTGTCAGGATCCTGCAGTAATGCAACCAGTCGAAGCGTGGAGAGGCGGCCCGCACGCAGATCGTCATGTTGCAGCGTCTCGGCCCTGGCGTAGTGGTATCCCTGAAAGTAGCTGAACCCCAGGTGGCGGCAAAGCGTGTGCTGCTGCGCCGTCTCGACCTTCTCAGCCAGCAGTGCCAGACCTCGGGCCTGAAGCCGCCCCGCAAGTTCCGCCAGCCTGGGCTGCGTATACACAGGGACCTCCACCTTGATGATATCTGCCAGCGCCAGCAACTCCCCACGCTCACGGTCGTCGGTCCAGTCATCCAGCGCCACGGTAAAGCCTTGGCTCCGCAGATCCTGTAACGCGTTGATGAGCTTGGGCGTCACCTCTACATCCTCAAGTACTTCAACGACCACCTGGTCACTGGGCAGGAGTGTCAGCACACCGCTGGTCAGCATCGTCTCGGTAGCATTGATGAACAGGCGTTTGCCTGCGGACAAGGCCGCCAGGCCACGGCTGCCATAGATGCCTACGATGACATGGGCCGTGGCGATATTGCCATCCAGAATGTCCGCTCGTGTGGCCGTGCCATCCTCGCGGAACAGCAACTCGTAGGCGACGAGGTCACCGGACTTTCCGTATATCGGCTGCCGACCGACGAAGAACTCGCTCACTGTACAGCCTCCATCAAGCACACCAAGGACCGCCCAGGCTTGGTCTGTGCAACGTCCAAGTATGTTGGCTCATGAGGAATCCTGTCCGTGACACAGTCGCCGCTGTGCGCGGCTCTGTGTCGCCTGTCGGGGTCGCTGGACATCATGGCCTCAGCGCGAACTACCCCTGCACGTCGTGATGCGACGACAGGAATGTCGAACGCCGGCCAACCCAGCGGAGAGTTTTTCCGGGCAGATGTAAATGCTACCGGTTCGCGATGGACTAAGTGATTGAATTTGCGTGAATCACGGTGTGGCATGAATCCTGCAACAGTCTTACCTGAGGGCTTCATCCGTGGCCGACACACACAGCGGCCATACGAGAAGTCCGGGTATTGCACTTTTCTCAGGAGGTTCAAAATGAAAAATCATGCGAATTCGAAATCATCGACCCTGCGCAAGTCCAGGCTGCTTGGTGCCAGCGTCCCGGCCATCATGCTGGCATCGGGCATGGCGTTGAGCCAAGCGCACGCGAGCTACGACAAGAAGGACGATGATCGCTCCGAATCCCGCTCGGCCAGTGAGGCCGTCACCGATGGCTGGATCACCACCAAGGTGAAATCGAAGCTGGTCGCGGATCAGGAAGTCTCCGGCTTTGATATTTCGGTGGAGACGCGCGACAAGGTTGTCTATCTCTCAGGCGAGGTGGAAGACCAGTCGCAGGTCAGCCATGCCGTAGAGATCGCCGAGGACACCGAGGGCGTGAAGCGCGTTGACGCCACGTCCCTGCGCGTCGGCACCGCTGTTGACCAGATGCGAGACGCCGTCGGCATGCGGGACGACTGAGATCCCCTGTGGATAGCGCATCGATTTCACTGATGCATGCTAGCGGGCGACTCCATCGTCGGGGTCGCCCGCTTCTTTACAGCACAAAAACAGCACAAGGAGCACTCACATGATTAGCTGGGCAGTTACATTCCTGATCATCGCACTGATCGCAGGCGTGTTCGGGCTTTCCGGCATCGCCGGCACTGCGGTCAACATCGCCTGGATCCTGTTCGTCGTCGGCCTGATCCTGGCGGTCGTCACCTTTCTGTTTGGTCGACGTACGCCGCCGCTGTAGCAACGAATATCGTGATGACGCGGCGATGCCGACCGGCATTGCCGCGTCAATTTTTCGGTGAAGAGCCTTCGTAGTCCTTGAGCCGGTTGTAGAGCGTCTTGAGACTGACGCCAAGAGCGTCAGCCGTCATTTTCTTGTTACCACTGAAATGATCAAGCGTCTTTTCAATCAGGCTTTTCTCGACCTCTCGTATCGACATACCCGGCGCCAGGGCATCGGCGCGGGTCGCCCATGCCGGCGGGCGTTCGAACTCGTCCGGCAACTTGTCGACGCTTGGCCTGCCGCGATTCAGGATGGCGGCGCGCAGCAGCGTATGCTTGAGTTCGCGCACGTTGCCCGGCCAATGATAGGCAGAAAGACGCGCCAGGGCCTCAGCCGACACCGTGGCCGGTGTGCCGTATTCCTCTGCGTACTGCGAGAGAAAACGCCCTGCAAGAAGCTCTACGTCGCCGGTACGCTCGCGCAGCGGAGGCACGTGTATGGTCAGGACATTGATGCGATAGAACAGATCTTCGCGAAAGCTACCTTCGCTGACCTCCTTTTCGAGATCCCTGTTCGTCGCCGCCAGCACGCGCGACGAAACTGCGATCTCCTGTTCCGCACCAACCCGCTGAATAGTCTTGGTTTCCAGTACGCGCAGCAATGCGATCTGCTGTTGCAGCGGCAATTCACCGATCTCATCGAGAAAGACGGTGCCGCCTTCCGCGCGCTCGAACAGCCCCTTGCGACGGGCCGCAGCGCCCGTGAAACTGCCCTTCTCATGACCGAACAGTTCACTGGCAATCAGTTCCTGCGGAATCGCGCCGCAGTTGACCGCTGCGAACGGGCGAGCCGAGCCCATAGCCTCGTGCAGTGCGTGCGCCACGAGTTCCTTGCCCGTGCCGCTTTCCCCGGTGATGAGTACAGTAATATCAGTGGTACCGAAGTCACGCACTGTCTCACGCAAAGCCTGCATGGGCGCCGAATCGCCGATGATCTGGTCCAGCGCCTGGCTGTCGGCTTTGGGGCCGGCAACCAGCCCTGGGAATTGTCCGGACTGGTCACTGAGTGCGCGCGCGATGCTCTTGCGCAGCGCGCCCAGATCCACGGGTTTGACAAGGTAGTCGACAACGGGGCCACGTACGGCCCGGATAGCCGATTCGATGGATGGATGGCCGGTAATGATGACGGTCTTTGGTCCGGTTTCGGATACGAGTTCCAGGCCGCTGCCGTCCGGAAGCAACAGGTCGACGAACAGGATGTCGAAGCGGTTGGATTTCAATGCTGCGCGTGCCTCGGCCAGGCCGCTGGCGGCAAGCACGTCATGGCCTTCACCCTTCAGCAGCGGCTGGATTGCCGACGTGAAATCCGTATCGTCATCAACGAAAAGAATGCTTGCCATAACTTCGGGTACCAGTTGATTTTTCCCAGGTTTCACCGAAGCCGCTGTCGCTCGGGAACGCCGTCAAGGCGTGTATCGGTAGCGTGCGAGTCTAGCTCAGCGCCCCGTAAACAGGAATCCTCGCGCAGGCGAATCAACGGGTCTTGCCAGACCATCCGCAGACCAGCGCTGAATGCAATCACGGAGTCGGTCCTCTACCATGATGAAGCCGCAGCATGGTGCAGTGCACAGCTGCGGCCTGTCGTGCGCCACGTACGCCCCCGGGGAAAGTCGTCATGACCAGTCGTCTGATTGTCGCAGCGGTGCTGACACTCGTGCTTGCATTCCTGACAGTTCAGGTATGGGAGTTTCTTCGCAACACCGACAACTCCAAGATCGCCCTGATCGCAGAGTCAGAATCCTATGCAACCCGCAGCAGGCTTATCCGGCAGATCGATGCAATGCTGGACGGGCTGCGAGATGTGCATGACTACTGGGACGCGTACGCGTCCCTGCCTCTGGATGAATGGCCGGCCTACCAGGGCGCCGACCTTGACCAGTTCAGCGGGCTGGTAAGAGTGTTGTGGGTCGATGAAGCAAGCGGCAGACAGTTTCTTCGCACCGCGCAGCAGCCTGCACTGAACATTGCACCTGGGCAGGACCAGCAGCGCGTTGTTGAGACCCTGCGCAGCGATGCGGCAGGCGTTCAAGGTGAGGCGATGCTCGGCCCCTACCCAGGCGACGACGGCCATCGGATCAGAGTGGTCATCAACCGAGTGGATGGTAGCGGTCTCATGATTGCTGAACTTCGCGCGCCGTCGATGCTCGGCGCGTTGCTTCAAGACGAGTCACCGGGCTACGCAATTTCGGTGAATTGGCGTGGCGAAACCATCTTTTCACGCGGCAGCGCTGGCGTCGATATCCCAGGGGACTGGGTGCGCGAAGGCAGGATCAGGACATCCATGGGCGCCTTGCTGGAAGTCGTACACACACCGACCACTGAACTCGCCGCCTCGCTGGTCACGCCTGCACTGGCTCTCGTGCTACCCCTGGGCTTTTCCGTATCGTTTCTCATGGGCCTTCTGGTCTGCGAGAACGGACGCGTCAACGTGCGCGCGAAAGCGGCAAGAAAGGCAGAGCTCAAGATTGCAGAGCTGAACAAGGGCCTTGAAGGGCAGGTGGCCCAGCGCACCGAGGAGCTCGCAAGTCGAAATGCCGACCTCGTCACGATCACAGAATCGGTGACCCATGACCTGCGAAGCCCCCTGAATGCCATTTCCGTCAACCTCGCGCTGGTTGAGCAACGCGTGGGCGACGACCTCGGTGACACCGAACGCGAAGCATTCACGCGCATTACATCGGGCGTGCGGCGCATGACGGAAATTCTGGAGCGCGTGGTCGGCCTGTCGCTGGCGGCGCATTCCACTTTCGAACCAGAGACGCTGTCGATGAAAGAGCTGGTCACCGAAGTGTTCGACCAACTGCAGTCTGTCGAACCGCCTCCGCCGGCCTCTCTGGAACTGGGCGGGCTTCCCGAGGTGGAGGCTGATGACACGCTGGTGCGAATCCTGGTGCTGAACCTGCTGGGCAATGCGCTACGTCATACGCGTGGCAAGGACCCGAGACGCATCTGGGTCTCGGGCGAAGCAAGCTCGGCTGCGCAGGTGACCTACTGCGTCCGCGACAATGGCTGCGGACTGGCCGAAGGCGACGCCGAGCGCATCTTTGCGCCGTTTGAGACATCGGCAGGCGGCAATTCCGACGGCAGGGGTCTCGGACTGGCCATTGCCGAGCGCATCGTTAAACGGCACGGTGGATGCATCTGGGCGGAGGGCAAAAAGGGCGAGGGTACCGCCATCTACTTTACCCTCTGCCCTGGTGGCGAGCATCAAACGCACGCTGCTGGCTTCACCGGAACGGCGCAGGAGGGCCGTCAACTCGATGCAGGTGTAGCCGCAGGCTAGTCGCGCCCGAGCACCAGCATGGCGACACCGGCTGCACTGCTGATCGCGCCGAGCACCCAGTACCACACCGTGCTGTCAGTGTATTCACCGGTCAGCGCCTCGGAGACTCGGTCGTCCATCCCTTGGGATGACTGGTAACCGAGAAACAGCAGCACCAGTCCAGCGGCCAGCAGTGCGAGTCCAATAATGCGTTTCGTTGTCATGGTTGTACTCCTTAGGAGGCACGACCCTACGCGTATGTTCGCAGCCGCACTGTGCGCAATCGAACACAGCGACGCGAGGAGCTTGTGCACGGCCGTCTGCGGATGCTCGGGTCCCGGCGGAGTGAGCAGCAATGCCGAATACCTGGTCGGCAAGATCCAGGAGCACTATGGCACATCGCGTGAAGAGGCAATGGGAAATTGAAGACTAGAGCTGACTGCATCGACCTCACTTCGCCGGCTTTGAATAATCCCGTTGGACCGC
>JAFIFN010000223.1 GCA_020832005.1 Gammaproteobacteria bacterium
TCGTGGGTGCCGGTGTCCAACCAGGCCATGCCGCGGGCCATCATCTGGACGTCCAACGCACCGCGCTGAAGATATATGTTATTGATTTCCGTGATCTCCAACTCGCCGCGCGCTGACGGCTTGACCGATTTGGCAATCTCGACCACCTCTGCGTCGTAGAAATACAGGCCGGTCACCGCATAGCGGCTTTTCGGCTTTGCCGGCTTCTCTTCAATGGAGGTAGCTCGGCCGCGATCATCGAACGCGACCACGCCGAAGGCTTCGGGGTTGACCACCGGATAGGCAAACACTGTGGCACCGCGCTCGCCTGCCGAGGCCTGGTGTAGCAGGCCGCTGAAGCCGCTGCCGAAGAACAGGTTATCGCCCAGGATCAGCGTGCTGGGTGCACCTGCGAGGAAAGATTCACCGATGATGAAGGCCTGAGCCAGCCCGTCCGGAGAGGGCTGTACGGCGTACTCAATGCGCATACCCCAGCGGCTGCCGTCGCCCAGCATCTGCTCAAAGCGGGGCGTGTCCTGGGGCGTCGAGATGATCAGCACGTCGCGGATGCCGGCCAGCATCAGCGTTGCCAGCGGATAGTAAATCAATGGCTTGTCGTAGATTGGCAGCAGCTGCTTGCATACACCCAGGGTGACCGGGTGCAGCCGCGTACCGGAGCCGCCGGCGAGGATGATGCCTTTGCGGTTCATGGGGCCGTGCCTGTGGATCCCAAACGCTCAAGCCGGTAGCTGCCATCAAGCACCCGCTGCCACCATCGGCGGTTGTCCAGATACCAACGCACCGTCTTCTCGAGCCCAGTATCGAAGGTCTCGGCCGGCCTCCAGCTCAGTTCGCGTTCAATCTTGCTGGCGTCGATTGCGTAGCGTGTGTCGTGCCCAGGACGGTCGGTCACGTACGTGATCAGCGCCTCATAGCCCTGCGGGCCGGCCGCATCGGGGGCCAGCTCGGTCAGCAGCGAGCAGATGCGACGCACCACGTCGATGTTGCGCTGCTCGTTGTGCCCGCCCACGTTATAGGTCTCGCCGATGCGCCCATGTTGCAATACAGTCCAGAGCGCCCGGGCGTGATCGTCCACGTACAGCCAGTCTCGCACCTGGCTGCCGTCGCCATAGACCGGCAGCGATTTGCCGGCCAAGGCGTTGAGAATCACGTGCGGAATCAGCTTCTCCGGAAACTGGCGGGGGCCGTAATTATTCGAGCAGTTGGTGATCAGCACCGGTAGCCCGAACGTGCGGCCCCATGCCCGAGCCAGATGGTCAGAACCCGCCTTGGTAGCCGCGTATGGAGAGCTGGGCGCATACGGGGTCGTCTCGGTGAAATAGTCGCCGGAATCGCCGAGATCGCCGTAGACCTCATCGGTGGACACGTGCAGGAAGCGGAAAGCCGCCGCGCTGCCGGAGTCCAGCGATCCCCAGTGCTCCCGCGCCGCCTGCAGCAGCTGGAACGTGCCGATCAGGTTGGTCTGCATAAAGTCGCCGGGTCCGTCAATGGAGCGGTCCACGTGGGATTCTGCCGCAAGATGCATAACAGCATGCGGCTGATAATTCCGGAAAATGGCTTGCAGGGCCTTTGCATCGCAGATGTCAACCTGCTCGAACGCGTAATTCGCTGAGGTCGCCAAGTCTGCCAGAGACTCCGGATTACCGGCATAGGTCAGCTTGTCCAGGTTGATGACGGTCACACCTGCTTCTTCGACCAGATGTCGGACCACGGCCGAGCCTATGAAGCCGGCACCGCCGGTGACAAGGATTATCATGTTTTCCCTTAAAAGATATATGAGTGACAAAGGATACTTACTGTTCGGTCTGCCGGCCACTTCGCTGTCGGTTTGCGCCCCGATTTTACTTATACTCAATAAGCCGCTGCTCCCGCCCGCTGATCAGGCGAGCAAGAAATAAAGCCTCTCCCCAGAGTTCCGGCGACTTTCCGAGAAGGACCAAAAAAGCATGAGCTCCTGCCGGGGCGGTCGGGTCTGCCTTGCGAATCCGCGACAGCATCCGCAGGAGCTGGGTTGGGTAGGCGAACAGCAACAACGCGCACCAAGCAATTATGAACAGTATGCCCAGCAATGCTGTGCCCGGAAGCCCCGCCGCCCAAGCCACGATCCGCAGATTCTCCCTCCGGCGAAAGTCGCCCGGCGTTTGCCAATGTAGGGCTGTTCAGGCCGCGTAGGCGTCGCCCGACCGGACGCTGCGACGGGCCCACTGCGCCAGCCGGGTGATGTCGGTATCGTGGATAGTCATCAGTCGATCTGCCCGCGTGATCCGCCAGCCCCCGTTGCGTAATCGAAAACACAGCTCCGGTTCTTCGCCGGCAATGATAATGTCGTTGAAGCCATCCACGGCCGCGAAGGCATCGACGCGTACCATGAAATCTCCCCCGCAGGCCTCCGCGTCCCCGATGGGCGTGTCCCACTCGATATCGCACAGGGCGTTAAACACGGTGCGCTCTGGGAAGCGTTCGGTGCGCCGCCCGCAAATAACCCCGGTTCCTGGATGCTGGTCGAGATGTCTACCCGCGAAGCCCAGCCAGCCGTCCGCAACTTCGCAGTCGCCGTGCACAAACTGGATATAGTTACTGGCTGGCGAAGCTTCGCGCGCCGCCTGGAAACCGGCATTGCGGGCGCGGCCCGCTGTGAACGGCCGGTCGCGCTCCAGTTCGACGACCACAGCACCGCGTGAGCGCGCATCTGCCAGGCTGTGATCGGTTGATCCCGAGTCCACGTAGACGAGCGGTGCGCCGTGACCGACCAGGCTGTCGAGGCAGCGGACGAGTCGCGTGCCCTCGTTGCGGCCAATAACCACGACGGCGAGGCGCGAATCAACGTCGCTTGGCACGGACGGAACGGCAAAATCGGGAGGACTGTTGGTCGTCATCTGGCCATGGCTCTGCTGTGAATGCGCTACTATATCGGTTCTCGAAACAACAGTCTGCGATGAGAAGCCAAGGGATGCTCAAGCGATTCAAGCCGTTGGCCAGGGATATCTACAGCCAGTTGCTCTATCGACTAGGGCTCAGCAGCCCGTCCAGAATTCCCTCAGACGCTCTCTTGATATTGACTTTCCATCGAGTCCTGCCTCTTGAACTGCGGGCAGAGTACCCCTTGCCTGGTCTCGCAGTGACGCCTGAGGAACTGCACTGGATCCTTGCGACATTGTTGCCGCACTTCGAAAATCTCACGGTTTCAGAAGCAGTTCGACGCCATCGCCATGGCGGCAATGCCAAGGCGCAGCTCGCCGTGAGTTTTGACGATGGGCAATGGGACAACCTTGAATATGCAACGCCGGTACTTGAGGCACTCGGAGTGCCCGCAACCTTTTACCTTCCGACGGATTTTATCGGTGGCTCGCAATTGCTCTGGCACGACCGCGCGGCATTTGCCTGGCAGAGGCTTGCAGTTGGAGGCGACCATCGAAGGGTGCTCGAGGGACTGGGGATCCACCGAGGCATTGCGAGCACTTCGGTAGGAGGATTCCTGGAGGCATTAAAGCAGCTATCCCCGACTCAGCGTGAAACGCTGTTGAAGAAGGTAAACGAAACCGCTGAGACGACGCTGCCGCCGTGGGCGAGGTTGATGGATTGGGCGGAGGTAAACCAACTTGATGCGCGCGGACACGAAATTGGGTCGCACGGTTGCACGCATACCTTGCTGCCGCAGTTGGATAGGGAGGGGCAGGTAGCGGAACTGGAACACTCGCTGCAGGTGATCGAGCGATTTTCCCGACATGCTCCGGTGAGCTTCTGCTACCCGAACGGGAGTTTCGACGACCGGACTCCGCAAATCGCTGAGGAAGTGGGTTACGAGAACGCGGTAACGACTCGTTGGGGCATCAACCGCCGCGACGTACCGCCGTTTCAGCTACTAAGGTGTGATATGGACGCGGGCCGCTTGGTCGATCGCAATGGCACGCTTTCGAGGTCACGCTTGGCGATGCGTGTCTCGGGGCGACAGCCGGGCTTGGCAGTGCATTAACTGTGACAACGAGCTAGCTAGACCGCACGGTAAAGAGCAGCGAGTTAGGGCATCAGAGTGGACAGCAGTCTGACCTGCCGGATTTCTTCGGACCACTTCAAACTTGGGAGATGGACTCCGTTGGTGTTGATGAAATG
>JAFIFN010000224.1 GCA_020832005.1 Gammaproteobacteria bacterium
AGTGCCTCAATCCAGCGCTCGAATCGACCGGCATCCAACGGAATTTCGCTGAGCAGGGAGACGCTGTGGATCCCGTCGTCATGCTTGTGCGCGTGATACTCGTGGAGAAACTCCGGCTCTACGCTGAGGATACGCTCCAGATCGAAGGCGCCGAGGTCCAGGATCTGCTGCAAGGCGACATCGCAGTGATTGCTGCGGATGATGCGCGCGTGGGCGTTCATGCCCCTGATACGCGCCTCGATCGCGGCAAGCTCGGCATCGGAGGCCAGGTCAACCTTGTTGAGCAGGATAACATCGGCAAAGGCGATCTGCTCTGCGGCTTCATGACTGTCTGCCAGGCGCGCGGGCAGATGCAGTGCATCCACGACGGTAATGACCGCATCCAGGCGCGTGCGGTCACTGACGCCGGCATCGACGAAGAAGGTCTGGGCGACAGGCGCCGGGTCAGCCAGCCCGGTGGTCTCTACGATGATGCCGTCGAACCCCTGGCGGCGCTTCATCAGCCCGGAGATGATACGAATCAGATCCCCGCGCACGGTGCAGCAGATACACCCGTTGTTCATCTCGAAGACTTCTTCATCTGCGCCGATGATCAGGTCGTTGTCGATGCCCAGTTCGCCGAACTCGTTGACGATAACCGCATAGCGCCGACCGTGTTGCTCGGAGAGGATGCGGTTCATCAGCGTGGTCTTGCCGGCGCCCAGGTAGCCGGTGATGACGGTGACGGGAATGCTGCTCATGAGTAGTTATCCTGTTTGACCGCCAGCGCGGTCCCTGCGATTGAGACGACTGGCGATGGCCACGCCTGCCCAGGCTGCCAGCAGCCACGCCACCAGCGAGGCCATTACATGGCTGACAGCCAGGGCTGCCTGCCCGGCCTGGAACATGTCCACACTCTCCAGGCTGAACACCGAGAAGGTCGTAAAGCCGCCGCACACCCCGGCAATGACGAACTGTTGCAGACCGGGCGAGGCGGGATATCGTCCATCAGCCGCGCATAGCGTAGCAAACAGGCCGATGGCAAACGAACCCGTGACGTTGACGGCGAACAGATCCCACGGCCATGGCCCCTGCGACCAGCCCGCGCACAGCCACGACACAGCCACGCGGGCGCTGCCACCCAGCAGGCTGCCCAGGCCGACCAGCAGGTAGAGGGTCATGCGTTGCTGCCCAATCCGCTGCCTGCCAGCAGGCCGATGGCCACGGCCGGCAGGCACAGGCCCACCGAGAGTGTGACATTTGCCAGCGCGGCGCGCGAATGCCCGGTGCGCAAAAGTGTCAGCGTCTGCAGGCTGAAGGACGACACTGTGGTGTAGCTGCCCAGAAGGCCTATCCCCAGCGCCTGCCAGGCCGCATGCTCCGACAGCACCGCGTCGCCCGAAAGCAGGTAACCTGCCAGCAGGCCGAGCAGCAGCGCACCGCTGGTATTGACGACCAGCGTGTTCCACGGGAACTGGCTGGGCATGGCCCGACCCACCACGTTGGCCACATAGACGCGCGCCATACCGCCCAGGGCGCAACCCAGCATCAGGCCCAGCAGTTCGGGCATGTCACCTAGTCCTGAAATCCGTATCCCGTAGCAGGTAAACTTTGTTTTCCTGGCTGAACGGGTAGTCCAAGGGGAAACGATGAGGAGACGATTGTGTCACAGCTTTGCCGCATGGCCGCGATCGCGCTGGTCGCGGGCCTGATGTTGATGGGCAACACGCCGCAGGCCGCTGCAGCTGAACCGCCGGATCTGGATGCCCTGGTGGTATTCCGGCATGCCAGCGACGTGGACCCGGCGCCGCTGGCGGATTTCGGTTCGGCGCCTGCCCGCCTGCTCAACCGCGTTGATGACGTCCAGCAGGTTGCCGTCGTCGACCTGCCTGCAGGCTGGCAGTGGCAGCCACCCCGGACACGACGCCAGAGTCTGGAACTCTTCGTGCTCTCCGGGACGCTGCAATGGGGTGATGTGCTGCTGTCGGCGCATGATTACGCCTACCTGCCAGCTGCTGCACCGGCGCCGCGGCTGGCCGCCGACGGTGAGGTGGAGGTTCTCGTCTACTTCGATCCGCCGCGCGATACCGATGGAAACCAGGTGCGCGTGCGCCATGCTGATGATGGCGGCTGGCGGCCGGGCATCGTCGCCGAGCGTGACGCGGGTGTTCGCCTGGCGCTGGAGGTGCGTGATCTGTTGTGGGTGGAATCTACGGGGCAGCGCACCTGGTTGCTGCGCGCGAGACCCGACCTGGTCGTGCCGTGGGAGCGCCATGAAACGGTCGAGGAGGGCTTCCTGGTCGCCGGCGACTATCACCTGGCTGAGTGTCTCCCGGAGGGCATCGTCGAAGGCAGCTACCGCCCCGGCGGCTACTTTTACCGATCGGCCGGCATCGTGCATGGCGGTCCGGCGTCGGGCAGCAGTGACGAGGTGGTATGGCTGCTGCGCACGCCGACAACACTGACCGTGGAGTTTTTCGAAAGCTGTGAAGCGGGCAGCAGATTCTAGGCTCAGCCCTCGTACCAGCTGCCATCGGCGCGCGGACGCATCCACAGGAAGCTGTGCCAGAACCAGCCCCCGCCATCGCTGGCCGGTGCTGTGCAGTTGAAGGTGGTGCGTCCGACAGGCAGCGGCACTGCGCTGCTGACACGCAATCGCAGCGGCGTGTCTTCGAGTCGCTCGATTTCCAGGGCCTGTCCCCGCGAGTAACAGTTGATCGCATCAGCGCGATAGTCGCCGGGCTGCAGCGAAAAACTCACGCTGGCGCTGTCCTGCTCGGGTGCCAGAACACCGGATTCCGGGTCGACTGCGCTGACGGGCAGTGGCCGCGAGCGCGCTTTCAGCGCGAACTGCTCCATGTCATCGAAACCCGTGGCCATCGGGTATCGGGGCAGGGCGGTGAAGTCGCTGCCGGCGCCCATCGCGCCCGAGCGCTGAGCCATGCCGGTGAACTCCAGTTCGCCGAGCAGTGCCTGCACGGGCGGTGAGTATTCGCCATATGGCCAGGCGAAGATGCGTGCCGGCGCGTCGAGTTCCGCTTCCAGGCGCTGCTGCGCGGTCTCGATCTCGGCGCGGATGCGCGCAAGCCAGTCTACCAGTGACTCATCCGGGCCGGGGTGTGCCATAGAGGGATGCGTACGCGAATGATTGGCGATCGTGGCACCAGCCTGCTCGGCTGCGCGCAACTGCTCCCAGCTCATGTAATTGCCAAGACCGTCATCAATATATTGGGTGCTGACAAAGATCGTGAACGGCCAGCCGCGTGCCTGTAGTTCCGGCAAGGCAGTCTCGTACACGGAGAGGTAGGCATCATCGAAGGTCAGCGCCACGGTCCGTGGCGGTATCGCCTCTGAACCTCGCAGGGCATCGAGTACTCGCGGCAGTGCCCAGATCGTGAAGTCGTTCTCGGTCAGGTACTCGAGATGCTCGACGAAGCGCTCGGGTGTGACGCTGGTGGAGCGCGGCGTCTCGGCGCTGACATGGTGATAGACCAGCGCAACCGCACTGTTGGCGTCATCCCAGGTGGCCTGCTGTTCGGGCGGCACTTCTCGCGCGCAAGCGGTCATCAGCAGCAGGCAGGATCCCAGCAGCACATACAGGGCATCACTCGGTCGCATCGAAGCTCTCTAGGTTGTTGGTGCGAATGACTATGCGAACGTCACGGATGTAGGGCTCGCCGCGCTCGGAATAGCGAGACAGCCCCGCCGCCAGCTCCGGGCCCGACAACGGCCTGGCGTCGCGTCGGGCGGCAGCACGCAGGTCGCGCAATGGTTCGTAGGCCTCATGAGTATTGAGATTGTGGAGATAGCGCTCCACCGCCGCGCCTGTGCCCCTGAACGTGGCAACTTCGTGTTGCGCACCTGCCGGACGTCGCTCCGGCACAATGCCGCACCCTTGAGCGAAGCACCAGTGTCCGAACAGGTTGTTGCCCTCGACGGCAAAGCGTGATGTGCCCCAGCCGGATTCGATGGCGGCTTGCGCGATCGCCAGGGACGGTGGCACGGTGTCCTTGCGCAGCAGCAGTTCCTGAACCTGCTCGGCTGGATCCTCCGTATCGATGGCGTAATCACGGGCCTGCCCGGCCAGCCACCATTGATCGATCCGCGTGATCACCCCGCGTG
>JAFIFN010000038.1 GCA_020832005.1 Gammaproteobacteria bacterium
CCCGCTATCTCGACCTGCTGGTCGATTTGCTGCTGGTGCGCCGCCTGCCTCCCTTTCACGCCAATGTCGGCAAGCGCCTCGTGAAATCGCCGAAGGTCTATGTGCGCGACAGTGGCATCGTCCACACGCTGCTGGGCCTCGATACCCGCGAGGCAGTGCTTGGTCACCCGGTCGCTGGCGGAAGTTGGGAAGGGTTCATACTTGAAAACCTGCTGGGCGCGGCACCGGATCGAGTGAAGGCAAGCTTTTATCGAACCGCCGCCGGCGCTGAAATCGACCTGATTCTGGAAATGGCCGCTGGCAGGCTGTGGGCGGTCGAAATCAAGCGAGGCCGCGCGCCGAAGTTGGACAAGGGCTTTCATCACGCGCGTGAAGACCTGAAGCCTGAGCGCAGTTTCTGCGTGCACTCCGGGGAGGATCGATACCCCAAGGGCGAAGGCATCGAGATGATCGGCGTGGGCGATCTGGCGTCGCTTATCGCGGAGGCTTGAAGGAGCGGCGCAAACGCGTGACAGGATGATGTCTGGTGGTCTCCATCGCCTGCGCGGTTGATCAATACCCCGAAGTAATCGGATACCGCCAATCCCGCCCGAACGCCCGCCGGCTGACACGCACGCCCGGCGGTGCCTGGCGGCGCTTGTACTCGTTGCGCCGGACCATGCCCAGCACCCGACCGACGATTTCGCGGTCATAGCCGCGCGCAGCGATCTCGTCGACCGACAGGTCATCCTCGATGAAGGCCTCGAGGATCGGGTCAAGCACATCGTAGGGCGGCAGGGAATCCGTATCCTTCTGATCGGGGCGCAGCTCCGCCGACGGCGGGCGTTCGATGACCCGTGACGGGATCACCTCGCCGAGCGTATTGCGATAGCGCGCCAGGCGGTAGACCAGCGTCTTGCTACAGTCCTTCAGCGGCGAAAAGCCACCGGCCATGTCGCCATACAACGTGGCATAGCCCACCGCCATCTCGCTTTTGTTGCCCGTGGTCAGCAGCATGCGCCCGGTTTTGTTGGAGATCGCCATCAGCAGAATGCCGCGGCAGCGCGACTGGATGTTCTCCTCGGTGGCGTCTTCAGCCAGACCCTCGAACACCGGCGCCAGTGTCTCAAGCACGGTGCGGAATATCGGTTCGATCGAGAGTTCCTGATAGGCCACGCCGAGGATGCGTGCCTGTGCCGCCGCATCCTCGAGGCTCATCTTCGAGGTATACCGCGAGGGCATCATCACGACCTGGACCTTGTCGGCGCCGATGGCATCGACCGCCACGGCCAGCGTCAGCGCGGAATCCACGCCGCCCGACAGTCCAAGCACCACGCCCGGAAAGCCGTGCTTGTTGACGTAGTCGCGCGTCCCGGTGACCAGTGCACCGTAGACGCTGGGCACGAGCTCAGGCAGCGGTGAGATCGGCGCCTCCGGTGCCACGACATCCCAGCCCTGGCGGCCGGATTCAAGCTCCACGACGTGCAGACCGGCATCGTAGGCGCCCGCCCGATACACCACCTCGCCTGCCCGGTTCACCGCGCTGCTGCCGCCATCGAACACCAGCTCGTCCTGGCCACCGACCATGTTGACGTAGACCATCGGCCGGCCGGTCTCCTTGACCCGGCTGCGCATCACCTGCTCGCGGATGGCCTGGGCGCCGATGCGAAACGGCGAGCCGTTGATCGCGACCAGCACGTCAGCGCCCGCGCGCTTCGAGCGGGTACAGGGGGCCGCCTCCCAGATGTCCTCGCAGACGTGCACGCCGACGGCCACACCCTTGACGCTGACGACACCCGGTGCGTCTCCGGGCGAAAAATACCGCTTCTCATCGAACACCGAATAATTCGGCAGCACCTGCTTGCGGTAGACGTGCTTGATTTCGCCGTCGGCGATGAAGGCGCAGGCATTGTAGATCTGGGACTCGTGGTACTCGGGAAAGCCCACCAGCACGGCGATGCCGCGTGAGTGTTCGCGAACGCGCTCCAGTGCATCGCTGATGCGCATGCGCATGCCGGCATGAAACAGCAGGTCCTCGGGCGGATAGCCGCACAGGGCGAGCTCGGGCAGCAGCAGCAGATCGCAGTGCAGTTCGTCGCGCGCGCGCGTGATCGCCACCAGCGCCTGTTCCGTATTGGCGTCGATGGCGCCCACGTGCAGGTTCTGCTGGGCCAGGGCGATCCTCAGACGCTCGGACATATTCGCCGCTCCCGGCCGCACGCCGGGGACCGGCGTGGGCCGAAACTCATGCCTGCCTGATCAGGGTCAGGCGCCCAGCCGCTTGGCAATCGCACTGCCCAGCTCGGCGGGCGAGCGCACGGTGGTGACACCGGCGGCCTCGAGGGCGGCGAACTTCTCATCGGCCGTGCCCTTGCCCCCGGAGATGATCGCCCCGGCATGGCCCATGCGCTTGCCCGCAGGCGCGGTGACACCGGCGATGTAGGCCACGACCGGCTTGCTCATCTCGCGCTTGATGTACTCGGCGGCGGCCTCCTCGTCGGAGCCGCCGATCTCGCCGACCATGATCACGCCCTCGGTGGCCGGATCGGCCTGGAACTCGGCCAGCACGTCGATGAAGTTCATGCCGCGCACCGGATCACCGCCGATGCCCACACAGGTGGTCTGGCCCAGGCCAATGGAGGTGGTCTGATAGACCGCCTCGTAGGTCAGCGTGCCCGAGCGCGAGACGATGCCCACGCGCCCGGGCTGGTGGATGAAGCCGGGCATGATGCCGATCTTGCACTCGCCCGGCGTGATCACACCCGGACAGTTCGGGCCGACCAGGCGCGCATCGTAGTCGGCCATCGCCGCCTTCACGCGCACCATGTCCAGCACCGGGATACCCTCGGTGATACAGACGATCAACTCGATGCCGGCATCGGCGGCCTCGAGGATGGCATCGGCGGCGAACGGCGCGGGCACATAGATCATGCTGACCTCGGCACCGGTTTTGGCCACCGCATCATGCACGGTGTCGAACACCGGCAGATCGAGGTGGCGGTCGCCGCCGCGGCCCGGCGTGACGCCGCCGACCAGCTTCGTGCCATAGGCCAGGCACTGCTCGGAGTGGAAGGTGCCTTGTCGCCCGGTAAAGCCCTGGCAGATCACGCGGGTATCTTTGTTGACGAGAATGCTCATTGGATGTCCTGTTCCAAAGCGTGCACGCAGCCGTCAGGCTGCGGCAGAGACCGCTTTGTGGGCGGCGTCGGTAAGATCGGCGGCGGCGGTGATGGCAAGGCCTGAGTCGGCCAGCAGCTTGCGGCCCTGCTCGACGTTCGTGCCCTCCAGGCGCACGACCACGGGCAGTGACACGCCGACTTCCTTGACCGCCGTGATGATGCCCTCGGCAATCAGGTCGCAGCGCACGATGCCGCCGAAGATGTTGACGAGGATGGCCTGGACCTTGTCATTTGCCAGGATCAGCTTGAAGGCTGCGGTGACGCGCTCGGCGGTGGCACCGCCGCCGACATCCAGGAAGTTCGCCGGGTTGCCACCGTGCAGCTTGATCAGGTCCATGGTGGCCATGGCCAGGCCGGCACCGTTGACCATGCAGGCGATGTTGCCGTCCAGCGAGACATAGTTCAGATCATGCTCGCTGGCCTTGAGTTCGGCTTCGTCTTCCTGGCTTGTGTCGCGGTAATCGACCAGCGCCTTCTGGCGAAACAGCGCACTGCCATCGACGTTGATCTTGCCGTCCAGCGCCTTGATATCGCCATCGGCGGTGACGATCAGCGGATTGATCTCCACCAGGCTCAGGTCACGCTCGACGAACATGCGGTACAGGCCATCGAGCACACGGGTGAACTTCTTGACCTGGTCGCCGGTGAGCCCCAGCCCGAAGCCGAGCTTGCGCGCCTGCCAGGGGAACAGGCCGGCCGCCGGGTTGACCGCGATCTGCAGGATCTTCTCGGGGGTCTTCTCGGCCACCTCCTCGATGTCCATGCCGCCCTCGGAAGAAGCCATGATCGCGACGCGCTGGGAGCCGCGATCCACCAGCAGCGACAGGTAGAGTTCGCGCTCGATCTTCGAGCCGGTCTCCACATAGACCAGGTTGATCGGCAGGCCTGCCTCGCCGGTCTGCTGGGTGACCAGCCGGCCGCCGAGCATGCCCTTGGCGGCATCCGCCGCTTCTGCGGCCGAGCGCACCAGCTTCACGCCGCCGGCCTTGCCGCGCCCGCCGGCATGCACCTGGGCCTTGACCACCCACAGCTCGCCGCCGAGCGCCTCGACCGCGGCTGCGGCCTCTTCCGGAGTGCGGGCAACCTGCCCCTCCGGTACCGGTACGCCATAGCTGGCGAACACTTCCTTGGCCTGGTATTCGTGCAGATTCACGTGCTTTCCCTGATGATCGCCTGCGAAAGGGCCGACATTGTGGATCAAAGCGCCTGCCTTGGCAAAAGCCCGCGGGCGCCGCCCGCGCGCGTGGCCCACGGCGCGGCTGTGGCTTAAACTCCGACCCGTGAGCACCGCAGCCGCCCGCTATCCCGCCTTCGACGTCGCCACCGGCAGCCCGGATGCCTCGTGGCGCATTCTCGGCGGGCTGAACCTGTATCGCGTCCTGATCGCCGCAATCCTGCTGGCGCTGTTCCTGGCCAGCGACCGCATGCGCATCGTCGGCAGCCTCGACCCGACAACCTTCCTGCAGGTGGTTGTGGCCTACCTGGCCGCAGGGGTGGTGTTCACGCCGTTCATCTCGCGCCGCTGGCCTGGCCCCTTCGCCCAGCTGTGCGTGCATGTGATCACCGACATCCTCGCGCTCACCACGCTGGCCCATGCCAGCGGCGGCGTGGGCAGCGGCCTGGGCCTGCTGCTGTTGCTGCCGGTGGCCGGTGCGGCGCTGGTCGTGCGCACGCGCATCGCGCTGCTGTTCGCCGCCGTGGCCGCGATCAGCGTACTGGTGGAACAAGGCCTGTCGAACCTGGAGGGCACGACCGAGGTTACCGCCTTCACCGCCGCCGGACTGCTTGGCGCGATGCTGTTCATCGTCGCGCTGGCGGTGTATCCGTATGCCCGCCGGCTGGCCGAGAGCGAGGCGCTGGCCGAGCAGCGCGGTGTGGATCTGCAGAACCTCTCCGAGCTGAGCACGCACATCCTGCAGCAGCTGCGCGAAAGCATTGTCGTGGTGGATGCCGACAACGTCATTCGCCTGGTCAACGAGACCGCCGCCCGCCAGCTTGGTCAGCCCGGCAAACTGACTGGCCGGGCGCTGGTCGAGGTGCATCCTGAACTCGATGAACACCTGCAGCAATGGCGCAGCGGGCAACTGCGCGAACGTGACGTACCGGCCATCCTGTCGGCAGACGCCTCTACCGAGATCGTGCCGCAGATCGCACCGATGACCGGCGAGCGCGCAGGCCCGCTGGTGGTATTCCTGGAAGATCCCGCGCACCTGGCCGAGCGGGTGCAACAGGTCAAGCTCGCCTCGCTGGGCCGGCTGTCGGCGAGCATCGCCCACGAGATCAGAAACCCGGTGGGTGCGATGAGCCACGCCGCGCAGCTGCTCGCAGAGTCCTCGGCGCTTGGCGGGGATGAACGCAGGCTCGCCGACATCGTCACCGCCAACGGCCGACGCGTCAGCGCCATCATCGACAATGTGCTGTCGCTGTCACGCCGCGAAGCCTCGCAACCCCAGACCCTGCGGCTGGGCGAGTGGCTTGCGCAGTTCGCCGACGAGTATCGCCGCAGCCATGAACTCGAGGAGCATGCGGTTCAGGTGACCTGCGAGCCTGCGACGCTGGAGGTGCGCATGGACCCGATGCACTTGAACCAGGTGCTGTGGAACCTGTGCGACAACGCCGTTCGTTACGCCAGCGCGCACGCCGGCGTCATCGCCGTGGAGCTGACCGCCGGGCGCATCCCGACCAGCGGGCGACCCTACCTGGAGGTCGCCGATCGCGGTCCCGGCATCGCCCCGGCCGTGGTCGAGCGCCTGTTCGAGCCGTTCGTGACCGGCACACGGGGCGGCACGGGGCTGGGCCTGTATCTTGCCCGTGAACTGTGCGAGAGCAACGGCGCCACGCTGCGCTACGTGCCGCGCGAAGGTGGCGGCAGCGTGTTTCGCATCGTGTTTGCCGATCCCGAGCGCTGGGAGCTCAGCGCCCAACCCGCCACGCTAGCGAGCGCCTCATGACGCCAAGGGCCCTGATCGTCGACGACGAACCCGACCTGTGCGAGCTGCTGGGCATCACGCTGCGGCGCATGGATGTGCGCACCGAGGTCGCCCATGATCTCGCCGGTGCCCGCGCACTGCTCGGCAGCCAGAAGTTCGACCTGTGCCTGACCGACATGCGCCTGCCCGACGGCGATGGCCTGGAACTGGTCGAGTGGCTGCAGAACGAGCAGCCCTCGCTGCCGGTGGCCGTGATCACCGCCCACGGCAATGTGGAGGCCGCGGTGCGCGCGCTGAAACTCGGCGCCTTCGACTTCGTCGCCAAGCCCATCGATCTGGATCGGCTGCGCAAGCTGGTGCACACGGCGCTGCGGCTGAATACAGGCAGTTCGGCAGCACCTGGTGACGATGCCTCCGCAGATCAAGCCTCCGGCACCCGCCTGCTCGGCGACTCGCCGCCGATGCAGGAGCTGCGACGCATGATCGCCAAGGTCGCGCGCAGCCAGGCCCCGGTGCACATCTGCGGCGAGTCAGGCACCGGCAAGGAGCTGGTGGCGCGCATGATCCACGAGGCCAGCCCGCGGCGCAGCGGCGCGTTCGTGCCGGTGAACTGCGGCGCGGTGCCCGCCGAGCTGATGGAAAGCGAGTTCTTCGGGCACCGCAAGGGCAGCTTCACAGGTGCGGTGGCCGACAAGGACGGGCTGTTCCAGAGCGCCGAGGGCGGCACGCTGTTCCTGGACGAGGTCGCCGACCTGCCGCTGCATATGCAGGTGAAGCTGCTGCGCGTGCTGCAGGAAAAATCCATCCGCCCGGTCGGCCAGACCAAGGAGATGCCGGTCGATGTGCGCATCCTCTCGGCCACGCACCGCAACCTGGCCCAGCGCGTGCGCGAGGGGCAGTTTCGTGAGGACCTGTTCTATCGCATCAACGTGATCGAGCTGCGTGTACCACCGCTGCGCGAACGCGGCGATGACGTCTTGGTACTGGCACGCCACATCCTCGCCCGCCTGGCCCGCGAGATGGACTTGGATGTGCCGAGCCTCACCGAGGCCGCGGCACGCAAGCTGGCCGGGCACGGGTTTCCGGGCAATGTGCGCGAGCTGGAAAACGTGCTGGAGCGCGCGCTGACACTGGCCAGCGATGCGCAGATCGACGCAGGTGACATCCAGCTGAGCAGCGAGCCGGTGGCCGGGGACTCCGCAGCTGGAATGTCGGCGGCCCAGGCCGAGGGCGCGCCCCTGGGTTCGGCGCTGGAGGACATCGAGCGCGAGGCCATCCGCAAGGCACTGGAGCAGACCCGTTATAACAAGACGGCGGCCGCGAAGCTGCTGGGCATGAGTTTTCGCTCGCTCAGGTACCGGATCAAGAAGCTGGGGCTGGAGTGACGTTGGTCGGGCCCCGGAGCCCCACGCGACTGACGTAAATTGTCAGTTTGTGACACAAAGTGACCATGTTGGGCACCCCGCCCTGCCAGTGCTGGTGTGACGCAGTTCTCAGAGCCGTCTTCGGCCCGTTCGTGGGCAGTCAATACGAATCAAATACTTGGATTCGAATATCGCACTTTGGCACGGCCTTTGCTTCGATACTGGGCAACGGCGCAAACACGCTGCCGTGTTTCGACCCAACATCAACTGGAGTATCAAACATGAAGAAGGTTCAGAAAGGCTTTACGCTGATCGAACTGATGATCGTTGTGGCGATCATCGGCATCCTGGCCGCGATCGCGATCCCGGCTTACAACGACTACACCGCCCGTGCCCAGATGAGTGAAGGCCTCAGCCTTGCTGCTGGCATGCGTACCTCGATTGCCGAGAACTTCCAGATCAATGGCGATTTCGGCGGCCTGACTGCGGGTGAGTTCGACCTGGTTGCGGGAGCCGGCACGTATGTTGACACCGTGACGCACGACGACGGTGGCGTGATCACCGTGACGATGCGGGGCGGTGCGCCAACCAACGCCGCGCTTCGCGGTGAGGCCTGGACCCTGACGCCCCAGGAAGATGCGGCCAACAACCGCATCACCGGCTGGCAGTGCGCCCCGGTGGGTGGCATGGACGTCAAGTACCTGCCGACCAGCTGCCGTCCGTAAGGACATCGCAAGCCTGAAGATACAGGTCTGACCGGTCATGCAATAGGTCGGTCCTGTGAGACAAGACGCCCCGGTGCCGACACGCGCCGGGGCGTTTTTTTTGTCTATCCCGCCTGCCAAAGAATTGGCCACGCGCTCGCTGGCAGGGCATGATGAAACGATGAGCAAACGATCAGGCGACGCTCTTATTCAGTTGGCAGGCGGCAAGCCTGTTCCGGATATACGCGGCTTTACTCTGCTGGAAATGCTGGTCGCTGCGTCCGTGGTCCTGGTACTTACGGCACTGCTGCTGTCTCTAGTCCAACTCCACGTCATCCGTCACCAAGTGGCATCCACCGAACGCTCACTTGCAGGCATCCAAGAAAAGCTTCTGGACTTCCACGATCAGCTCGCGCAGTGGCCCTCCAGGCGCACCGACGTCCGGCTGGACGCCGATCCGGCCAGCTCCCGCACCAGCTACACCCAGGCCGTGGAGATCTCCGGACCAGCGATCGTGGTCACCTTTGGTCGCCGGGCGCATCCAAGGATCGCAGGCATGCAGCTGAAACTCGAAGCAATGTCCAACGACGACGGCAGCTGGCACTGGCGCTGCCGTGAAGCGAATGCGGCCACGTCTCCCGGCCAATCTGCCGGTCCGCAACGCTTCGCTGCCGTCGAGGCCATGACCCTGCCGCCTCGCTACCATCCCAAAGCGTGCCGGAACGCCCGCTCGGCTTCCTGAGAAGCTGCGAACCACGTCGCGGTCCCCGCCTGTCCAATTGCGTCACAATGCCAGATCGTCGTTATTGATCCGCCGCCCCCGATGAGGTAATGGTACCGATTCGGTGAATGCGTCAAGATATGTATCACCAATTGACATAAGACGACCGCCTCAGGGAACCCCATGGCTGCACCCGCCCCCCGCAATCCGCTCTCCGGCCTGCCTCGCAGGCTGGTTCAGGATGGCATCATTTCCGAGGAGATGCTGAGCGACGCGCTGGAAGCGGTCCGCGACAAGCCCACAACGCTGGTCGCCCACCTGATTGCCGAAAAGCTCGCTGACGCCCGTCAGGTCGCCGTCGCGGCATCGCACGAATTCGGCGTACCGCTGCTTGATCTCGACGCAATCGAGGTGGATCTCGACACCGTCAGGCTGGTCGACGACAAACTGCTCAACAAGCATCGTGTCTTGCCGGTGCTGCGCCGCGGCAAGCGGATGTTCGTGGCCGTGTCGGACCCAACCAACCTCCACGCCATCGATGAGATCAAATTCCAGACTTCGCTGTCGGTCGAACCCATTGTTGTCGAAGAGGACAAGCTTGAGCGACGCCTGAGCACTGCGCTCGAAGCGGCTGACAACAGCATGTCGGCACTGGCCGACGATGATCTGGACCTTGAGGGGCTGGACGTCACCTCCGGTGAAGACGAGTACGCCGATGAGTCTGTCTCCCGAGCAGACGTCGAAGACGCGCCGATTGTTCGATTCGTCAACAAAGTGCTACTTGATGCGATCAAGAAGGGCGCATCGGATATCCATTTCGAACCTTACGAGAAGAAGTTCCGCGTCCGCATGCGTCACGACGGTGTGCTGAAGGAAGTCGCCTCCCCGCCAGTGCAGCTGGCCATCAAGGTGACTGCGCGCATCAAGGTGATGTCCCGGCTGGACATCGCGGAGCGCCGGGTGCCGCAGGATGGTCGCATGAAAATGCGGCTGTCGAAGAATCGCGCCATTGATTTTCGCGTCAACACCTGTCCAACACTGTTCGGCGAAAAGGTGGTGATGCGTATCCTTGACCCTGCCAGTGCCACCCTGGGTATTGATGCATTGGGATACGAAGAAAAGCAGAAAGAACTCTACATGAATGCCCTGGCCAAGCCCTACGGCATGATACTGGTCACCGGACCCACAGGTTCCGGTAAAACCGTTTCGTTGTATACCGGCCTCAACATCCTCAATACCCAGGAGCGGAATATCTCCACGGCAGAGGATCCTGCGGAAATCAACATGCCAGGGATCAATCAGGTCAATGTCAATCCGAAGGTCGGCCTGACGTTCGCCTCTGCGCTGAAGGCCTTCCTTAGGCAGGACCCGGACGTCATCATGGTCGGCGAGATCCGTGACCTCGAAACCGCCGAGATCGCAATCAAAGCGGCGCAGACAGGTCACTTGGTGCTGTCCACGCTGCACACGAACGACGCGCCCAAGACCCTGACCCGCCTGGTTGACATGGGCGTGAAGCCGTATGCAATCGCCTCCACCATCAGCCTGATCATTGCGCAGCGCCTGGCGCGGAAGCTGTGCTCGCACTGCAAGGAACAGGCGGATGTCCCCCGGGAGGCGCTCCTCAAGGAGGGATTCACCGAGGCTGAAGTGGACGCGGGCATTAGTGTCTACAAGCCGGTTGGATGCAATCAGTGCACGGATGGCTACAAGGGCCGACTGGGCATCTTCCAGGTGTTGCCGGTCACCGAGGAAATCGGTCGCATCATCATGGCTGGCGGTAATGCCATGCAGATTGCAGACCAGGCCTTGTCCGACGGCATCATGGACTTGCGCCGGGCAGGCCTGAAAAAGGTCCGCGACGGCCTGACGAGTTTGGATGAGATCAACCGGGTGACAATCGACTAAACTGTGAGCGGTGCCCGGGCACTGGAGGTCCGCTGAGGCGGACAATCTTGGTTGAACTTCCACCCTGCAGGATTCAAGACGGCCATGGCACAGAGCGCCACCCTAAAGGAAACCCCATTCACCTGGGAAGGCACCGACCGCAAGGGCAAGAAACAGCGCGGCAAGCTGCTGGCGCGCTCGGAAAACGAGCTAAAGCAGGAGCTACGGCGCCAGGGCATTGTGGCCACCAAGGTGCGCAAGCAGTCGAGCCTGTTCCAGAAAAAGGGCAAGGTCTCACCCCAGGACATCGCGATTTTCAGCCGTCAGCTGGCGACGATGCTGACCGCCGGCATCCCCCTGGTCCAGGCCTTCGACATCATCGGCAACGGACATGACAACCCGGCCATGCAGAAGCTGCTGCTGGCCATAAAGCAGGACATCGAGGGTGGTACGAACCTGGCAGACGCGCTGGGCAAGCATCCCCTTTACTTCGACGATCTCTACGTGAATCTCGTTGCCGCTGGTGAACAGGCGGGCGCCCTGGAAACGCTGCTGGATAAAATTGCGACGTACAAGGAAAAGACAGAGGCGATCAAGAAGAAGATCAAGAAGGCGCTGACCTATCCTGCTGCGGTGGTGGTCGTAGCAATCGTCGTCACGGCGATCCTGTTGATTTTCGTTGTGCCGCAGTTCGAGGAACTGTTCACCGGCTTTGGTGCAGATCTGCCCACGTTTACACGATTTGTCATCGACTTATCCGAGTTCGTCCAAGCTCGGGGTTGGCTGATCGCCATTGCGCTTTTTGCCGCTGGCTACACCTTCGTCTATTTCAAGAAGCGCTCTCGGACGTTCCGCCAGGCCCTTGATCGCATGTCGCTGAAGATCCCCGCGATCGGTCCGATTCTTGAAAAATCCGCCATCGCCCGCTTTGCCCGCACCCTATCTACGACCTTTGCCGCCGGCGTACCTCTGGTTGAAGCACTTGAGTCCGTGTCGGGTGCGACCGGTAACATCATCTACGAAGATGCTGTGCTGCGTATGCGTGACGAGGTGGCCACCGGCACCCGCCTGCAGCGCTCCATGGAGAACACCGACCTGTTTCCGAACATGGTCGTGCAGATGATCGCGGTGGGTGAGGAGTCCGGTTCTCTGGATGAAATGTCCTCCAAAGTGGCGGATTTCTATGAGGCCGAGGTCGACAATGCCGTCGACAACTTAAGCTCGCTGCTTGAACCCCTGATCATGTCCATCCTCGGCATCCTGGTCGGCGGTCTTGTCGTCGCCATGTATCTGCCGATCTTCCAGATGGGCGCGGTGGTCTAGCCGACGCGCACTGCGCGCGTCGGCGGCCAGTCGCCACCGGACCCATGATCGAGGTACTGCAGTCCTACGCGGCCATCGCGCTGCCGCTGACCGTTATCATCGGCCTGCTGATCGGGAGCTTTCTGAACGTCGTCGTCTACCGAATGCCCATCATGCTGCAGCGCGACTGGGAGACCCAGTGCGCCGAGCTGCGGGAGGAAGCCCCGCCGGTCCACGAGCCGGCGCGATTCAACCTCGTCCTGCCCCACTCCTCCTGCCCGGCCTGTGGCACCCGCATCCGTGCCTGGCACAACGTGCCGGTGATCTCCTGGCTGCTGCTGCGCGGTCGCTGTGCCTATTGCGGTGTCGCGATCAGCAAGCGCTATCCCATCGTCGAGGCAGCCACGGCGCTGTTCAGCATGCTCGTGATCTGGCAGCTGGGCGCCACACCGCAGGGGCTGGCGGCGCTTTTCTTCACCTGGACCCTGCTGGCGGCCAGCCTGATCGACTACGACACCACGCTGCTGCCCGACAACCTCACGCTGCCGCTGATGTGGGTGGGGCTGCTGCTGGCACTGACCAAGGGCGGCGCGGGCCTGTTCACCGACCTGCCCTCGGCGGTGCTGGGGGCGGCCTTCGGCTACCTGAGCCTGTGGAGCGTCTACTGGGCCTTCAAGCTGATCACCGGCAAGGAAGGCATGGGCTATGGCGACTTCAAGCTGCTGGCCGCGCTGGGCGCCTGGCTGGGCTGGCAGATGCTGCCGCAGATCATCCTGCTGTCGGCCGTCGTGGGGGCCGTGATCGGCATCACGCTGATGCTCGTACGCGGTCGCGATCGCAATATGGCCATTCCTTTCGGCCCCTATCTGGCCGCCGCAGGCTGGATCGCGCTGCTGTGGGGCGAACAGATCAACCGCCTGTATCTGGGGAGCTTCGGACTGTAAGCTCGCGGCATGTCCACGCCCGATGATGCATCGTCGCGCCCGCTGTTCGTTGGCCTGACCGGCGGCATCGCCAGTGGCAAGAGCGCGGTCTCCGAGGCCTTCGCAGCCCTCGGCGTCACTATCGTCGACACTGATGTCATCGCCCGCGAGGTCGTGGCGCCCGGCAGTCCTGCGCTCGAAGAGATCCGCGGGCAGTTTGGTCATGAGGTGTTCGCCGCTGACGGCAGCCTCGATCGCGCACGCATGCGCGAGCTGGTGTTCGCCGATGCCGCCAGGCGTCGCCAGCTCGAGGCCATCCTGCATCCGCGCATCCGCGCCGAGACCCTGCGGCGCGCGGCGGCGGCGACCACACCCTATGTGCTCATCGTCGTGCCGCTGATGGTCGAGACCGGCTTCGATCGGCTGGTGGACCGTGTCATCGTCGTCGATGCCCCGGAAGCCGTTCAGCGCGAGCGGCTCATGGCCCGCGATGCCCATGACGAGGCGCAGGCCCAGCGCATCCTCGACAGCCAGGCCGACCGGCAGACGCGGCTGGCCCGTGCCGATGATGTCATCAGCAACGCGGGCGCGCTGGCCGATACGCAGGCCCAGGTCGTGCGTCTGCATGAGCGGCTCCTCGAGGCGGCTGCGCAGAGGCCCCAGCGCCCGCCTGGAGCGGATTCTGTCATGTAGCCGTGAGGAGACATTTGCGGGGGTTGCATCCTGCGTAGCAGAATAGCCGGATGCATGAACCTGCGCCCCGCGCCGCCGCGTCCGCCGAAGACTCGGCGATGGTCGAATACGAACAGCCGCTGACCGAGCGGATGCGCACCTTCCTGCGCCTGGAGTTCCTCTACCAGCAGACCGCCTTCCACGCCGACACCGGCCAGGACTGGAACAGCCGCGCGGCGGTCACCAGCCTGCTGGACATCCTGGCGATCCTGGGGCGCGGCGATGTGCGCTCCGAGGCGCTCAAGGAGCTCGAGCGCCAGGCCGAGATGCTGCGCCGCTACAAGGCCACGCCCGGCGTGGACCACGCCCGCCTGGGCAGCCTGCTGCGCAATGTCGATGAGCTGCGCGAGTCGCTGGGCAACGGCAGCCCGAATGTGGTCCAGCAGCTGCGCGAATGCGAGTTCTTGAGCGCCATCAAGCATCGCAGCGCGATCCCGGGCGGCACCTGTGTGTTCGACCTGCCCGACTACACCTACTGGCTCAGCCGCCCCTACACAGAGCGACGCGACCAGCTCGAGGACTGGCTGGCACTGCTGCGCCCGCTGTGCGATGCCGTCATGGAAATCCTCTGGCTGATGCGCGAAAGCGCCCAGCCGCGCCGACAGCTCGCAGGCGGCGGCATGTACCAGCAGGCGCTGGTGCGCAACCAGACCCCCAACCTGCTGCGCGTGCTGATGCCGCGCGATGCGGACCTCTACCCGGAAATCAGCGGTGGCCAGCACCGCTTCACCGTGCGCTTCCTGCGCTGGCACGGGGCCGACCAGCGACCGCGTCAGACCGACGAGGACATCTCCTTCCTGCTGGCCCTGTGCTGACATGCGCGCGGTGTGCGTGCTGCGGCTCTCCGCACTGGGCGATGTCTGTCATGCCGTGCCCCTGGTGCGCGCCATCCAGGATCAGCGCCCGGAGGTGACGATCACCTGGATCATCGGACGCCCTGAGGCCCGGCTGGCGAAACTGATCGACGGCGTGGAGTTCGTCGAGTACGACAAACGCTCCGGGATCCGTGGCCTGCTGGCATTGCGTCGCCAACTTGCCGGTCGCCGCTTCGATGCCCTGCTCGCCACGCAACGCAGCGTGCGTGCCAACCTGATGTCCCGCCTCGTGCCGGCCGAGCTGCGCGTGGGCTACGACCGCGCACGCGCCAAGGAGCTGCATGGGCTGGTCATCAACCGCAGCATCGCCCCGGCCGCGCACGATCAGCATGTCATGGACTGCCTGCTGAGCTTCCTCGAGCCCATCGGCTTGCAGGTGCCGGAACGCCCGCGCTGGGACTTTGCCATCAGCGCCGAGGATGAAGCCTTCGCCGCCAGCCACATCGCCGATGACCAACCCACGATGATCATCAGCGCAGCCTCGAGCCACACCGTGCGCAACTGGTCAGCGGCCGGCTACGCCGCGCTCGCCGATCATGCCGCGAACCGGCACGGCCTGCGCATCCTGCTGTGCGGTGGACCGTCGGACATCGAGCGGGCGCTGGCCGCCGAGATTGCCCAGCACATGCGCACGCCCGCGGAGAATCTGGTAGGCCGCGACACGCTGGCGGGATTCCTGGCGCTGGCGCGTCGTGCCCGGGTGGTGCTGACCCCCGACAGCGGGCCGGCCCATCTGGCCAACGCCATGGGCACGCCGGTGCTGGGTCTTTACGCAGCCACCGACCCGCAGCGCAGCGGGCCGCATGCCAGCCGAGGGTTCTGCGTCGACCGGTTCAATGATGCGGCCATGCGCTTCCACGGCAAACCTGGCGCAGACCTGGCCTGGGGCAAGCACATTCACCGCCCCGGCGTGATGGACCTGATCACCACCGAGGAGGTCATCGCCGCGCTGGACAGACTGCTGGCGGCCTGCCCGCGCCGGATCGACGAACAGCCGACTGGTCAACCGGGTGAACAATCGGACAGACATCCTCGCGAACACCCAATGGACAGACAGACCCAGGGACTCACACCATGAGCGAATGCATGATTCCGGTCGCCACCGGCGAACTGGCCGACAAGATCACGATCCTGGAGATCAAGTCCGAACGCATCACGGATCCGGCCAAGCTGGGTAACGTCCGCCGCGAGCTCGACGCCCTGCGTAAAGTCTGGTCGGCGCTGGGGTTCGCCGGTGATGCGTCCGTGGCGCAGCTGTGCAGCCAGCTCAAGAGCGTCAACGAGGCGCTGTGGGAGATCGAGGATGACATCCGCGTGCTCGAGGCGAAGCGGCAGTTCGATTCGAAGTTCATCGAGCTGGCCCGCGCCGTCTACCACACCAACGACAAGCGCGCCGCGCTGAAGCGCGAGATCAACACCGCCACCGGCTCGGCGCTGGTCGAGGAAAAAGACTACGTGGATTATGCGGGCGGGGGCGAGACCTAGGGCCGTTGCGCCGCGCCAGGCGGCACCGAATGCTCCAGGAGATTGACGGTGGTTCGCGCTGTTGATCGTTCGCTTAGAGAGATTCTCGATCAGGAACGCAGATTCATTGGGCGAATGGCCTCTCGCTATCGTGCAGACTTGCACGACACCCGGGTTTATCCCACCGACCGGCAAGCTGTGAGACCTGCCAACTGTGAGTGTTACCGCCCTGCAGATGAGAATCATTCAGGAAACGTTTCCGCGGCAACGGACGGGGCTCCGGTCACGAATTGATAAAAACCCGTATTGAAACCATAATGGTTGCATTGCTGCAGGAGGCAACAATGCCGGCCACAATCACCTTGAAAGGCATTCCCGACGCCGTGCACGAGGCCTTGAAGGCCTCTGCTCAGACAAATCGCCGAAGCCTCAACAGCGAGGCCATCGCGTGCCTGGAAAGCGTGCTGCTGCCCAGGAAAACGACCGCCCTGGAGCATGCAGTCAAGGCCAGGGAGTTGCGCTCGAGTCTGAAAGAAGGTGCTTTCCAACCCGAGGATGTCACGCGTTTCAAACGCGCTCACCGCGCGTGATCGTAGCCGACGTCAACCTTGTCGCATACCTCTACCTGCCAGGCATGCATAGTCAACTCGCCGAGCGGATACTGCTGCGTGACCCGGAGTGGGCTGCACCACGGCTCTGGCGCAGCGAATTCCGGAACATTCTTGCCACGTACATGAAGCAGAATCTGCTCTCTTTGGATCAGGCAAGGGCAATCTTGAGTTGCGCGGAAGCTTTGATGGCCGATAACGAATACGACGTCCAATCCAGTGCCGTGCTCACGCTCGCCAGGGCCAGCGGCTGCTCCGCATACGACTGCGAATACATCGCTTTGGCTGAATTTCTGAACGTGCAGATGGTCTCGGCCGATGCGAAACTCTGTAAAGCCTTTCCGGATCGCGCGGTGGAGATCTCGTCGGCCTGAGCATGTTTGGGGTCGTCGCCGTTGAGCGAGGCGTGCCAAGAGGACGGCGATCCTGAACTGACGGCCGCTCCGCGTGTTGACAACAGCTATACGCGGAGCTATCGTCTGTATATCTGTTGTATTTACACAAGGCGGCTGCCATGCGCGATGCTGCAATCAATTTACGGGCTTTGCCGGAGCAGCGTGATCTCATAGATCAGGCTGCCAGCCTGTTGGGCAAAAACCGTTCGGACTTCATGCTGGAGGCTGCCTGCGAGCGTGCACGGTCGGTATTGCTCGACCAGGTTTTCTTCGGCCTGGATGCCGATAGGTTCCGGCAGTTCACCGCCATGCTCGACGCACCGCCGAGCGCCAATGTGGGGCTTGAGCGGCTGATGGCAGTCAAACCGCCGTGGGGCAGCGATCAGGCGTAAGCGTGAGACTTTCTGCGCCGCAGCCACTGGTGGCCATGCATCTGCTGGGTGACTTCGAGTGCGGTGAGCCCGCGCTGGATGAGTGGCTCAAACGCCGGGCGATGAACAATCAGCTCACTGGAGCAAGCAGAACCTTTGTCGTCGTTGACGACGAAAACAGGGTATATGGATTCTACGCCATGGCTGCTGGCGCCGTTACGCACTCGCACGCAACCAACACCGTACGCCGCAATATGCTCGATCCAGTTCCCGTCATGGTGCTTGGCCGGCTTGCTGTAGATCGTCGAGCGCAGGGTCTCAAGGTAGGTGCGGCCATGCTGCAGGACGCGGTGAACCGCGCCATCGTCGTATCGCAGAACGCTGGGGTGCGCGCGTTGCTGGTTCATGCGATCCATGGACAAGCCAGAAAGTTCTACGAGCACTACGGCTTTCGGGAGTCGCCACAGCACCCGATGACGTTGATGCTGCGCCTGAACAGCGTCAAGGCTTGATTACCTGCCCCGCCCGCACTATCCAACGGCTGCTCCGCATACGACTGCGAATACATCGCTTTGGCTGAATTTCTGAACGTGCAGATGGTCTCGGCCGATGCGAAACTCTGTAGAGCCTTTGCGGATCGCGCGGTGGAGATCCCTGCGGCCTGACCCTCTCGAAGCACCACTGCGCGCATGGCAGGCTCCGGTATGCGGGTCGCATCAGGCCCACCAGCGAGAAGTGAGTTGGAAGAAATCCGCACATGAGAATCATTCCGAAAACGTTTCCGCGGCAACGTTGGCGTCCGCTCCAGATCTGGGTGCCGGACGTACGTGCGCGCGCCTTTCGATCCGAAGCGCATCGCCAGTCGAGGGCTGTCGCGACGAGTAGCGGAGCGTTCGAGGACGAGGCATTCATCGATGCCGTATCGGATTGGGACGGTGAATGAAGCGCGGCGACATCTGGACAGTTTCCGGCGGTAAGGACTACGCAGGCAAGCCACGCCCGGTGGTCATCGTGCACGATGACAGCTTCGATGCGACTGACTCAATTACCGTCTGTGCGGTTACCACGGACGATACCGACGCGCCGCTGTTTCGTCTGCTGATCACGCGCAAGTCGCGGCTGGTTAGCCTGAAGGCGGAGGCAGGCGCCGTTTAGCGCCTTTATGTGCGCTCGGCTTCTCCGATAGTTTGCCAGTCACGTACTTGTGCAAGACGCTCGCGATCAGCGTTTGGTACGGCATACCTTCTTCCAGCGCCCTGGCCTGGATGTCGCGAAGATCCATTGAAGACAGGCGGATGTTGACCCGCTTGTCCTTAATCGCCGTGGCCCTTGCTGCCGCACGCAGTCGCTCGCGCTCGGCCTTGCCGGCGCCAGGCTTCAGCTTGCCGGACTCGTAGGCCTCAAGAATCTCAAGTTCGTAAGGGTCCAGCTTAGACATCATCTGACTCCTTTGAAATATGGGTTCGGGTCGCCTTCCGGCTCGGGATGATCGTTTTCAGAAAAAAGTGATCGCCCTCTTCAACGAACGGCACCAGATACGCGTACCCGGCAACCTCCACGACCATCACCTTCTGCCGTGGGTACTTCTCCGGGTTCGGGTGCGGCACGATCTCGTGCAGTGCACCTGCCTCGACTGCGACGGCTATCTCCTCGAAGGAAATTCCCCGTTCGAGTTTGAGCGTTTCGTTCTTACTCGATGGCCACCTGAAAGGCTTCATGAGTCGAGAATGTAGCAAAATGTGTGCCTTTTGTCATCAATTGAGGCCCTTCTGCTGCGCGAGCCACTCCACCACTCGCCGGTTCGCCGGCAGCAGCTCGCGCGTGGCAAGGCTCGCCGGCGCCACCCACTCGAAGCATTGCGCCTCGCGCGACTCGGGCTCGCCCTCCCAGGCGTCTACCAGCCAGAAATCCAGGTCCACCTGTCGCTCGGGATAATCCCAGCTGTAGCGCAGCAGTGGTGAGGCACTGGTGATCCGCAGGCCCAGTTCTTCATGCAACTCGCGGGCAAGGGCTGCGCGTCGTCGCTCGCCAGGCTCGCGCTTGCCGCCGGGAAATTCCCAGTAACCGGCATGCGCGCGGCCCTCGGGGCGTTGCGTGAGCAGAATACGGCCATCGCCGCGTCGCAGCACTCCGGCAAGCACGTGGAGGGCCGGCATCACAGGACTTAAGCGCGGGGACGACGCTGGGGTGGGGTCAGTTCAGCTTCCCGTGGCACTGCTTGTACTTCTTGCCTGAGCCACAGGGACACGGGTCGTTGCGCCCGACCTTGGGCTCTTCGCGCACGAACTGCTCGACAGGCTCGGGCTGGACCTTGGCCTGCCGCCGCCTGCGCCGTGCGGGGCCGGCAGCAGCATCAGCGCCGGCCAGGGCGCCACCAGGCAAGCCAGCGCCCGCCGCCGCAATCGCGGGCGCCCCCGCCGCCGCCAGCGCCGGTGCGGCCGCATGCTGGAACTTCATCTGCTCCTCGGAGCGACGCTGCGCCTCGATGGCGGCCACATCCTGTTCGCTTTGCACCCGCACGCGCGAGAGCAGCTTGATGGTGTCCTGCTTAACCGTGTCGAGCATGGTGGTGAACATCTGGAAGGCTTCGCGCTTGTACTCCTGCTTGGGATTGCGCTGCGCGAAGCTGCGCAGGCCGATGCTCTGGCGCAGGTAGTCCATCGCCGCGAGATGCTCCTTCCAGTGGAAGTCGAGCTGCTGGAGCATGATGGCCTTCTCGAAATGCCGGATCACCGGCGCGCCGATCTGCTCGACCTTGTCGTTGTAGATCTTCTCGAGCTCCGCGACGATGCGCTCGCGCAGCTTCTGCTCGTCCAGCGAGGTGTCTTCCTCGATCCAGGTGGGGACTTCCAACCGCGCGCCGTAATCGCGCTCCAGCGCGTGCATCAGGCCTTCCGCATCCCAGAGCTCCTCGACGCTCTCGGGCGGGATGAACGTGCTGATGGTGTCGTTGACCACCTCCTCACGAATGCCCTCGATGGCGGCCGAAATGTCGTCGGTCTCCATCAGCTCTGCGCGCTGCGCGTAGACGACCTTGCGCTGGTCGTTGGCGACGTCGTCGTATTCCAGCAGGTTCTTGCGGATGTCGAAGTTGTGCGCCTCGACCTTGCGCTGGGCGCGCTCGATCTGGCGCGAGAGCATCTTGCTCTCGATCGCCTCGCCCTCGCGCATGCCCACACGACTGAGCATCGCCTTGGTGCGCTCCGGGTCACCAAAGATGCGCATCAGGTTGTCTTCCATCGACAGATAGAAACGCGAGGACCCCGGGTCACCCTGGCGGCCGGAACGCCCGCGCAGCTGGTTGTCGATGCGCCGGGACTCATGGCGCTCGGTGCCGACGATGTGCAGGCCGCCGGCCTCGATCACCTTGGCGTGGCGTGCCTCCCAGTCCTTGCGAATACGCTCGCGCGCTTCGGCATCGTTTTCGTCGATGTCGGCCAGCTCGGCCTCGAGATTGCCACCGAGCACGATATCGGTACCGCGGCCGGCCATGTTCGTGGCGATCGTCACGGCACCGGGGCGACCCGCCTGGGCGATGATCTCGGCCTCGCGGTCATGCTGCTTGGCGTTGAGCACTTCATGGCGGATCTTGCGCTTGGTCAGGAAGCCGGAGAGCAGTTCGGAGGCCTCGATCGAGGTCGTGCCCACCAGCACGGGCTGGCCGCGTTCGTTGCAGTCGAGAATGTCCTCGACGATGGCCTCGAACTTGTCGCCTTGCGTCAGGTAGACGAGATCGGGCATGTCCTTGCGCACCATCGGCTTGTGCGTGGGGATGACCACGACCTCGAGCCCATAGATCTGCTGGAACTCGAAGGCCTCGGTATCGGCCGTGCCGGTCATGCCCGAGAGCTTGTCGTACATGCGGAAGTAGTTCTGGAAGGTGATCGAGGCGATCGTCTGGTTTTCTTCCTTGATGCGCACGCCTTCCTTGGCCTCGATGGCCTGGTGCAGGCCGTCCGACCAGCGCCGACCGGCCATGGTGCGACCGGTGAACTCATCGACGATGACGATCTCGCCATCACTGACGATGTAGTCGACATCCTTGTGAAACAGCGCATGCGCCCGCAGCGCCGCATTGAGGTGGTGCATCAGGCGGATGTTGCCGGCGTCGTACAGGCCCTGGCCGGTTTCGAGCAGGCCGTCGGCCACCAGCAGCGCCTCGACCTTGTCGAGGCCTTCCTCGCTGAGGTTCGCCTGCTTGGATTTTTCGTCAACAGCGTAGTCGCCCGGGCCGTCCTCTTCTTCCTGCGGCTTCAGGTTGGGAATCAGCTTGTTGATGCGCGCGTAGAGTTCTGAGCTCTCCTCCGAGGGCCCGGAGATGATCAGCGGCGTGCGCGCCTCGTCGATGAGGATGGAGTCGACTTCGTCGACGATGGCGAATGCCAGGCTGCGCTGCATGCGATCTTCCTGCTTGAACGCCAGGTTGTCGCGCAGGTAGTCGAAGCCATACTCGTTGTTCGTGCCGTAGACGATGTCACAGGCATAGGCGGCGCGCTTCTCATCGGACGCCTGGCCGCTGCGGATCACGCCCACGGTGAGGCCCAGGAAACGATAGACCGGGCCCATCCAATCGGCGTCACGACTGGCCAGGTAGTCGTTGACGGTGATGGCGTGCACGCTCTCACCGGTCAGTGCGTTCAGGTAGGCCGGCAGTGTGGCCACCAGGGTCTTGCCCTCACCGGTGCGCATCTCGGCGATGTTGCCCTCGTTGAGCACCATGCCGCCGATCAGCTGCACATCGAAGTGCCGCATGCCCAGCGTGCGCCGCGCAGCCTCGCGGACCACGGCAAACGCCTCGGGTATCAGAGCATCGAGATCTCCGCTTTCGCGATAGCGCTGGCGGAACTCTTCCGTCTTTGCCGCCAGGGCCTCGTCGGAGAGGGCCTTGTACTCGTCCTCGAGCGCGTTGGCGCGCTGGACGTTCTTGCGGTATTTGCGGACCAGTCGCTCATTGCGGCTGCCGAACAGGTTGGTCAGAAAATTGGCCAAGGTGTGCACTTCCCGGATGACTGGCGGGCGCGATGCCACGCAAAACTGCCAGCAATGGGCCGGCACGCGACTGCCCGGGCGCTTTCCGCGCCATTGGGTAAAAGGGCTATTGTAGGGGGAACGACCGCGCGGCGGAACCGAGGTTCCTCAGGATCGTCCCCACGGGTGTTTCAGCGCCGCGCCTGGATATAGGGCAGCGGGTCGACCTGGCGGCCGTCGCGCAGCACTTCGAAGTGCAGATGCGGTGCCGTGGCGCGCCCAGTCGAGCCCATGGTGGCGATCGCCTGCCCCTTGCGCACGGTGTCGCCCACCTGGACGAGATTGTCGGTGTTATGGGCGTAGCGGGTCACATAGCCGTTGCCGTGATTGATTTCGACCATCCGGCCATAGCCATAGCGGCTGCCGGCGAAGATCACGACCCCGTCACCGGCGCTCAGGATCTTGGTGCCCGGGCGCCCGGCGAAATCCACGCCGCGGTGAACGGCCGGCTTGCCCGTGAACGGATCGGTGCGTCGGCCGAAACGCGAAGACAGCCAGCCGGAAGCCACCGGGCGCCCCTCGGGCTGGACCCTGGCACGCAGATTACGGTTGAGCATCAGGTCCTCGAGAATGGCCAGCTGGGTGCGTCGGTCGGCAAGCTGGACGTCGAGCTCCTCCATCATGCGCAATACATCGCCGAGCTCGTTGCTCTGGCCATTGGCAGACATGAGCAGGTCTTCCGGGCCACCCAGGCCAGGCGTGCGGCTGAAGTCGAACTCGCCGTCGTCGAGTTCGGCCATGGCCGTCAGGCGCTGACCCAGGGCATCGAGCCGGATGACGTGGGCGTTCATCTGGCCCACTCGCAGGGCCAGGGCATCAAGGTTCTCCTGGGTCAGGGCGCGCAGGGCCTCGAGCTCATGGGTCTGGCGCTCCAGCCCGGCCTGCCAGGCCAGTGCCTGGGCGTCAGGGCGCGCATCGCTGATCATCAGCCCCGCCCTGATGCCCCCGGCAAACAAGCCCGCGACCACGACGAGACCGCCAAGCGCGCTGAGGATCAGCGTGCGGCGGGCGTGCAGGTCGATCTGGCGGACCTGGCGTCTCTTGGCGGAGTAGAACAGCAGTTTGATCATGCCCGGCACCCGGTCATGACCGGATACGGGCCGAGGGGCGCGGCGCGGTGGCCACTGCAGGGAACTGGCTTCATGATTTCGGCAACCCCGCTGTCGTAGGTCAGTGACCCGTAGACCGGAAGCTTTGCGTCGCCACCTTTCGGTGACTTTGCCATTGTCGTTACCCGCAATATGCCGAAGAATGGACGCGGGAATCGAGACACAGTTCTCGGTTGCAGCAAGTCAATCATTCTTCACAGGTCCTTTGCGTGCGTCACAAGCAGTTGTCGTCCCTGAAAACCCTGATCGCCGGCGGTGAGGGCCGACTGGCGGACATCGCCCGTGAAGCCGCCCGCCGCACGGGTCTCACCCGGCGTATCACCCCCCGCCTGCCCGCCGACCTGCAGCCTCACGTGCAGCACGTCAGCGTGTCTGCCGCAGGCCAGGCCACGGTGACCGTCGACAGCGCCGCCTGGGCGACGCGGCTGCGCTACGAACAGCAACAGCTGCTCGATGCGCTGGCCGCCGAAGGGCTGCCGGCGACGCGAATCGCCATCAAGGTGCTGCCCCGGAAATGATCCGGCCGGTACGAAACCGGCCGGATATCTCGCTTCTTTTTGATCAGCTGGCCAGTGCGCCCTGCGGGCGATAGGCCATCGGCGCGCGACGCGCGTCGTTGAATACCACTTCTTCCCAGGTATCCGGCTGGGCGTGCAGCGCCAGCAGCAGCTGGTTGTTGAGTTCGTGCCCGGATTTGAAGCCGGTGTACTCGCCCAGCAGACTCGGGCCGAACAGGTACAGATCGCCGATTGCATCGAGGATCTTGTGGCGCACGAACTCGTCGTTATAGCGCAGGCCTTCCTCATTGAGCACGCGGTAGTCATCGAGCACGATGGCATTGTCCATGCTGCCGCCGAGGGTGAGGTTGCGCGCCCTGAGCAGTTCGATGTCGCGCATGAAGCCGAAAGTGCGCGCCCGGCTGACCTCGCGCAGGAAGGTGGTGGTCGAAAACTCGACACTGGCCTTCTGCGGGTGCCGGCGGAAGACCGGGTGCTGGAAGTCGATCTCGAAATTGATGCGGTAACCGTTATAGGGTGACAGGCGCGCCCACTTGTCGCCGTCGCCGACCTCGACAGGCTTCTTGATACGCACGAAGCGCCGGGGCGCATTCTGCTCCTCGATGCCGGCGGACTGGATCAGGAAGACGAACGGCGCGGCACTGCCGTCCATGATGGGCACTTCGGCGGCGCCCAGGTCGATGAAAAGGTTATCGATACGCATGCCGGCCAGCGCCGACATCAGGTGCTCGACGGTGGCGACCCGCGCGCCATCGCGAATCAGCGTGGTGCCCAGCATGGTCTCGGCGACCAGGCGCGCATCAGCGGGCACGTCTACAGGTTCGTCAAGATCGACGCGACGGAACACGATGCCGGTGTTGGCCGGGGCCGGACGCAGCGTCATATAGACCTTCTGACCGCCGTGCAGGCCAACGCCCGTCGCGCGGATCGAGGTCTTTAGTGTTCTTTGTTTCAGCATGGGAAGCCCCTTGTAGCCGCTGTTTTACATAACAGCAGGCATAGCAGCGACCCAAGTTAGCACAGGGCCACGACCAGCAGCAATACGATCGTGTCGCAAAAGCGACAGCGGACGCCGCGCCACGGAGGGCACGGCAGCGCGGTGTCCGCCTGTCGGTCGCCCGGCGTCAGTCCGCCTGGCGACGCAGGAACGCCGGAATGTCCAGCAGGTCCTCGCTGGCCTCCTCGGATGGGGCGAAGTTCTCGCCCACCGCGCGCTTGCGCTGGAAGGTCGGCTGCTCGAGCACCTTGTAATTGGGCTCGGCCGAGGCCGAGCGACGCACCATGCGCACCGGCTGCTGCTGACTGACCGGCCGCGGCTGCGTCTGCACCGCCGGCTGACCCAGCCCCGTGGCCACCACGGTGACCCGGATGCTGTTGTCCATTTCCGGATCGATCACGGTACCCAGCACGACTGTGGCGTCCTCCGAGGCGAACTCGCGAATCACCTCGCCGACTTCCTGGAACTCGCCGATCGACAGGTCCATGCCGGCCGTGACATTGACCAGGATGCCATTGGCGCCGGCCAGGTTGATGTCCTCGAGCAGCGGGCTCGAGATCGCAGCCTCGGCGGCCTCGCGCGCCCGGCCCTCACCGCTGGCCGTGCCCGAACCCATCATGGCCATGCCCATCTCCGACATCACCGTGCGCACATCGGCGAAGTCGACGTTGATCAGCCCGGGTCGGGTGATCAGCTCGGCAATGCCCTGCACGGCGCCCTGGAGCACGTGGTTGGCTGCCCTGAAGGCATCCAGCAGCGTCGTGTCGCTGCCCAGCACCATCAGCAGCTTCTCGTTGGGGATGGTGATCAGCGAGTCGACGTACTTGCCGAGCTCGGCGATGCCCTGGTTGGCGATGTTCGAGCGCTTGCTGCCCTCCATGCCGAATGGCTTGGTGACCACGGCCACGGTGAGAATGCCCATCTCGCGGGCCAGCTGTGCGATCACCGGTGCCGCCCCCGTGCCGGTGCCACCGCCCATGCCTGCGGTGATGAACAGCATGTCCGCACCCTCGATGACCTCCTGGATACGATCCCGGTCCTCCATCGCCGCCTGGCGACCCACGTCCGGGTTGGCGCCGGCGCCCAGTCCCTTGGTGATGTTGCAGCCGATCTGCAGTGCCGTCTTGACCTGCGCGCTGCGCAGGGCCTGTGCATCGGTGTTGGCGCAGATGAAATCCACGCCTTCGATGCCTGAGTTCATCATGTGAGCCACGGCGTTGCCGCCACCTCCGCCTATGCCGATGACCTTGATCACGGCGTTCTGGCTGTATGCATCCATCAGTTCGAACATGGTGTTGCCCTCCTAGTGCTCTTTCGAGACTTCAAATCAAACGTTCAACGAGTTTCAAAAATTTCCCTGGAACCAGGACTTCATTCTTTCCCAGACATTGCGTAATCCGACGCCGCTCTCGGCGGCTGTCTGCAGTCGGTGCATGTTTGCCTTGCCATAGATGAGCAGGCCGACGCCGGTGGCGTGGATCGGGTTGCGCACCACATCCGACAGGCCGCTGACCCACTGCGGCACGCCCAGGCGCACGGGCATGTGGAACACCTCCTCGGCCAGCTCGACCGCGCCTTCCATCTTCGAGCTGCCGCCCGTGAGCACGATGCCCGCGGCGATCATTTCCTCGAATCCGGAGCGGCGCAGTTCATCGCGCACCAGGCAGAACAGCTCCTCGTAGCGCGGCTCGACGATCTCGGCCAGCGTCTGGCGCGCAAGCCTTCGCGGCGGACGGTCACCGACGCTGGGCACCTCGATGGTCTCGTCGGGATTGGCCAGCTGCGAGAGCGCACAGGCGTACTTGATCTTGATGTCCTCGGCGTACTGCGTGGGGGTGCGCATCGACACGGCGATGTCGTTGGTGACCTGGTCGCCGGCGATTGGAATCACCGAGGTGTGCCGGATGGCACCGCCACAGAACACCGCCATGTCGGTCGTGCCACCGCCGATATCGACGATGCACACGCCGAGTTCCTTTTCATCCTCGGTGAGCACGGCGTAGGCGGAAGCCAGCTGCTCAAGCACGATGTCATCCACGCGCAGGCCGCAGCGCTCGACGCACTTGACGATGTTCTGCGCCGCGCTCTCGGCACCGGTGACCATGTGCACCTTGGCCTCGAGACGCACCCCGGACATGCCGATCGGTTCGCGGATGCCCTCCTGGCTGTCGATGATGAATTCCTGGGGCAGGATGTGCAGGATCTTCTGGTCGGCCGGAATCGCCACGGCACGGGCGGCATCGATGACACGCTCGACATCGCCGGCGACGACCTCCTTGTCGCGGATCGCGACAATGCCGTGCGAGTTGAGGCTGCGCACGTGACTGCCGGCAATGCCCGCATACACCGAGTTGATCTCGCAGCCGGCCATCAGCTCGGCTTCCTCCACCGCACGCTGGATCGACTGCACAGTCGACTCGATGTTCACGACCACGCCCTTCTTCAGCCCGCGAGAAGGGTGCGAGCCGATGCCGATGACCTCGAGGCTGCCGTCATCGCCGAGTTCACCGACGATGGCCACCACTTTCGAGGTGCCGATGTCGAGGCCGACGATCAGCTTCTGGTCCTGGCGTTTAGTACGCATGCTGTCCGCTATCCATTACCGTCTCCCTGTTCGCGCGATTGGGCCTGCGCCGTGGCGGCCCAGCCGACCGAAAATCCGTTGCTGTAGCGCATGTCCATGTAGCTGATCTCGGGCAGGCGCCCGACCAGCACACCCCCTGCGGCGAGCAGGAAGCGCTCGATGCGCTCATCGACATCGCGCCGGCCCAGTCGCACCTCGATGCCGTTGGAAAGTTCCAGCCGCCAGGCGCCGCGTGCATCCATCTCCACGGAGGTCACCTGCATGCCCAGTTCGGCAAGCTGTTCGCGCAGCCGCAGATACCGCTCGGCGACCTTCACCTGGGCGCCATCGGGACCGGACAGATGCGGCAGCTCGGCGGGCACGTGGCGTGCGGCGTCCATGAACAGCTCGCCCCTCACGTTCAGCAGTCCTGATTCACCCCAGCGTGCGGCGGCCACCTGCTCGGTGATGCTGACCCTGAGCGTGTCGGGCCAGCGCCGCCGGATGTGCGCGGTATCGACCCAGGCCAGACCCGACAGGCGCTCTCGCATGGCGCGCAGATCTGCCGAGAAAAAGCCCCGGCCGATGTCCTGGGCCAGCTGCGCCTCGACCTCCAGCGCGCTGACGCGATGGAAACTGCCCTCGATCTCGATCGCACGAATGGGCTGATCGAGCGCGAGCACGGCGAGCTGAAAGCTCAGCCAGCCGACGGCGGCGATGCCCAGGGCCCAGGCCGGAATGCGCCAGTCGATGGACACGCGGATACGCGGCAGCTTCGGCAACGGCAGCGGCATGGGCTCGCGCTTGCGGCGATTAGCCTTCCTGCGCATGGGCCCCTCCGGTGATGGTTGCCGCAGCCAGGCTGGTTTCCAGCACCCGCCAGACCAGTTCGGCGAAATCCATGCCGGCCGCCAGCGCCGCCATCGGCACCAGCGAGTGATCGGTCATGCCGGGCACGGTGTTGACCTCGAGCAGCTGTGCCTCACCCTGCCCATCGAGCATCAGGTCGACACGGCCCCAGCCGCGCGCGCCGACGACATCGAAAGCCGCCAGCGCAAGTTCCGCCATGGCCTGCTCACGTGCCGGTGTCAGCCCGCAGGGGCACAGGTAACGCGTTGTATCGGCGGAGTACTTCGCCTCGTAGTCGTAGAAGCTGCGCGGAGTTTCGATGCGGATCACCGGCAGGGCCTCGCCCTGCAGGATCGCCACGGTGTATTCGCCGCCGGACAGAAAGCGCTCGGCGATCACGCAGCTGTCATGCCGCAGGGCCGCGGCCAGCGCGCGCGGCAGCGTGGCGGACTCATCGACGCGGCTCATGCCCACGCTGCTGCCCTCGCGCGCAGGCTTGATGAACAGCGGCAGGCCCAGCGCATCGACGACACCGTCGAGATCGCTGCGCGCATCGAGTACGGCGAACGCGGCGGTGGGCAGGCCGGCGCCGACGAACAGCTGCTTGCTGCGCAGCTTGTCCATCGCCAGTGCCGAACCCAGCACGCCCGAGCCGGTGTAGGGCATGCCCTGGCACTCCAGCCAGCCCTGCAGCGTGCCATCCTCACCGCCGCGGCCATGCAGGGCATTCCAGACGCGCTCGATGCGCCCGTCGCGCAGCGCATCGAGTCCGTCATCGCGCGGATCGACCGGCACGGCAGCCACGCCGCGGCTGCGCAAAGCCTCGAGCACCGCCGTACCACTTTTCAGCGAGACCTCGCGCTCGGCCGACGCACCGCCGAGCAGCACGCCGACACGACCGAAGTCGGCCGCATCGCGCACCTCGATACGCGCGTCGCGATTCATGCGGACTCTCCCACGATGCGCACTTCGTGCTGCAGCATCACGCCATGGACTTCCGCGACCCGCTTGGCGACGAAGTCGATCAGCGACTCGATATCCGCCGCGGTGGCAGAACCCGTGTTGATGATGAAATTCGCATGCTTGGGCGACACCTGGGCGCCGCCCAGCGTATGGCCCTTCAACCCCGCCGCCTCGATCAGGCGCGCGGCATGGTCGCCTTCGGGATTGCGGAACACCGAGCCGCAGGAGGGCAATCCCAGCGGCTGGGTATCGCGACGGCGCGCCATCAGCGCCTGCACGCGCTCGCGGCTGGCTTCCGTATCGGCCTTGAACGCGAACACCGCGGAGATAAACCATTCCAGGCCCGGCAGGCCGACACTGCGATAGCCGATCTCGAAATCCTCCGGTGCCCGCGCATGCAGTTCACCGCGGCGATCCATCGTCGTCACCGAGGCCACGAAGTCCCATGTCTCGCCGCCATAGGCGCCGGCATTCATCGCCAGCGCACCGCCGATGCTGCCCGGGATGCCGGCGAAAAACTCGGCGGGGCCCAGCCTGTAGCGTACGCAATGACGCGCCAGCACCGTGCACGGCACACCCGCACCGGCCTCGAGTTTCGTCTCGGCAATCTGGCGGACCTCGTTGAGCAGGCCGGTGGTGTTGATCACCAGGCCGCGGATGCCGCCGTCGCGCACCAGCAGGTTGCTGCCCAGGCCACACCAGAACACCGGCACGTCTGCCGGCGTGGCCGCCAGCATCGCCGAGAGGTCGGCAATGCTTGCGGGCCGGAAGAACTGCTCGGCCGGGCCGCCGACCCGCCAGGAGGTATGGCGCGACATCGGCTCGGCCAGCTTCAGCTCGCCCTGCGGCAGATAGGCGCCGGCTGCGTTCATGCCGCCTCCTCCCGCTGCGCCAGCACCTTCGCGCGGGCCCCCGCCGCGCCCCCGAGCCGGGCACGAGCGATGGACACCGGGCGACCCCGCCGCCGCGGCCGGGGTGCTCGAGGCCGACGGCTTTCTGCGCAGCGG
>JAFIFN010000225.1 GCA_020832005.1 Gammaproteobacteria bacterium
GGCCGAGCACAATCCTGACGTGCTTGAAGATCCTGTGGCGCTGCTGGGGGACTGATCGTCGAGTTCAATCGAGGAGCAGTCCGGTAAAAAGTCCCTAGCCCCAGGAGTCCGGTCTGGCCGTCAGCAAGCCGCCGTGCTCCGCCTCCGCCCGGCGCCGGTACTCCTCGGGAAGCTGGTCGATGGAGTCAAGCTTGCGGCCCGAGGAATGCCACACGAGGTGGCCGGGGCGGTCACCCATATCCATCCAGCCCTGCCACGGAGACAGGTAGGTCGAGGAGAACAGTGCCGGTATGTTCGTAACTTCAGGATCTCGAAATCGGTCTACAGGACAGAACACCGTCATGCTCTCAAGCCAGGGCTGAGGCAGGTCGGACAAGTAGCGACTTGAGACCAGCCAGAGGGTGTCGCCGGAGCGATTCCATTCGATCTGCCAAGGCGTCAGCCTCGACTGCGATACGACATCGCTGCCATAGCCCCAGCCATTCGCCGAATACAGCGAGTTGTCGCGGCCACCAAGCTGGTTGGGTCGGACGATATTGATGGCGTTGGTATACGGGTTGCGATACTCCCTGATCATTTCTCCGCTTTCGCGGTCGCGGAAAAATGTCAACGTCCGGCTGCTGACCAGGAAAGATCCATCTTCCAGCGGTATCGGCCAGTAGATCTCCGTACCTTCGAGGTTGAAAAGATGTCGGGGCGCCTCGTTGCCGACCTGGCCGTATATGCGCCCTGTGTACCACCAGAGTATGTCTTCCGGTTGCACACTCATTCTCATCCTGATGCTGGCGCGAAACTGATCCTCGAGCGCGCTCGGCATCCACGCATCTGCCGATGCCAGGGTCGGGGCGGCTCGCACTTGCGCGCCCGCACCGAGTCCAAGGGCGCCGATACCGCTTACAAAAAAGCGTCTGGAAATCTGCATGTTCGATTTTTTCCTTGCGTTTTCAGTCATTCATCGCGTGAGCGAACGTCAAGTGCCTATCAGGCATCATCGAGCAGGCTGTACGGATCCTGTGCGGCCTCAGGGAGTGCAGTTGCAAACAAGTTTCGCCACTGTTCCGGCATCTGTTGGTACGCGAAAACCTTTCTGCCGAAACAACGGGAAAAGTAGCTGCCGGGCTGATCACCCATCTCAAGCCATGACGGCCACGTGAGTATGTCGGTGAAGTACTGGACACTCGGCGGATTGGTCACGCTCGGATCGACCACGTCAGCCACTCGGCCGACGTACGTCGACCAGTCATTGACAACAAAGGGCCGGGCACCCGACCCAGCATCGGTGGGCTCTGCCCTGAGCATCATGTCACCGCGGATGACCACATCTTCCCCGTCGATATAGCCTGAGCCCTTATCGCTGGACTGGTCTGTAGTCGTCATGCCGGGCATAGTCCCACCAAACGGAGACCCCCCTTCGGGACCCATGACGGTTCGCCATGCTCTGGGCGGGTTGTACGTGATGGCCACGTCCTTACCGGTGTATGGATTGCGGAAAACCTCAAGCAGCTCCGTGGAGTCAGGAGGCGTGTAGAAATTCGCGCTGGCAATCTTTACCTCATAGGCATCATCGTCCAGATCCCGCGTGCGGAACCATGCGCCGACATACATATCCCAGAATGGCGTGACAACGCTGTCGACGACGCCATAGCGTGTGCCCCTCATCCACCAGAACGTAATCGACTCGTCCATCGAATAAGCCAGCTTGCGGAAGGCCAGGCCCGCCTGCTGCTTGTCGCTGAGATCTGGTGGCGTCCACGTACGCTCTTCGGTCTGGGTCGCGCGCGGCGCGCAGCCCACGGTGACAAGACTTGCGGCGGCGCCCATCATGCCGAGCGCGGCTCTTCTGTGGATCATGGCATTCCCTCCCCGATCTGACTGCGTTTACGAAAGTAGTTTGTCTACCAGTTGCGACGTTCAGCGAAGTGACGCGAGGCATCCGCGAAATCGCTCGGCACGTAATCGGCCTGCAGGTTCGGGCCGTGGCGAGGCACATAGCTGTTGTACACCGGGCGCAACATCTCTATGGGAATGCCGGGCGGCAGACTGCGTGAGCGCCGGAACTCGGCAATTGGCACCGCAGTGGTCACGAACTCCTCGTCTGCGGAGCGCGCGTGCGCTGCGATGCTGCCGTTCGGGGCGAAAATCGCAGTATCGCCCGATCCCGCAAATGCCGGGAATCCTGGCTGTTCCGGCGAGATCGACTGATTGCACACGACCGTCCACAACCTGTTGTGCTGGGAGATGATCTTTGCTTCGTCGAGGTTGTAGCCACCCGAGGAGGAGCTTAGGCGAAGTTCAAGGCCCTTGATCGCCAGGGCGCGTATGACGTCCGGCTGGCCGGGGGTAATCGAACAGGAGATGTTTCCGATGTCTGTCCGTGCAATAGGCAGCACCGCGTCCTCGCCATACATCTCGCGGTAACGATCAAGGACATCATAGATGGAGGTCGTGAACAGGTCCCATCCAGGACGGAACCCGCGCATATTGTTAGTTTTCCAGTGATTCGCAACCACCTCACCCTCTGGCGAGATAAGCACGCCGTTCAGAAGCAGGTGGCCTGGCCAGTCACGGTCGCGCGCATAGGTTCCGAACGTGATGTAGCACCCGTGCTCCCTGGCCTTTTTCCCGAGCGCCTCGGTTTCCGGACCGGGGATCTCGATCGCCACGCGCAATGCTTCCTGCAACGACCAGGGGTTCCAGCCCATGATCGGTTGCTCGTGGAAGCACACGAGATCCTGCGGACCCGGAAATCCGTTGGCCATATCGAGCAACTCGAGCATATGGTCAAGATTGGCTTTCATCTCCGGGCCGGGGTTACGTGTATTGCGGACCGCACGCATTCTCGATTGCACCGCAGTGACCCGAAGCGTGTCCTTTCGCAACGGTACGACGGCGTAATTCCCGTCAACGGCGATTTCGAGGTCCCCGGTCGCGGAGCTTGATCCTGCCCCCAGGGCGATACTCCCGCTCAAGGCCGCACCGGCCGCGCCCAAACCTCCCGCGGCCAGAACCTTTCGCCGACTGAGGGACTCAATATCGTCGCGACTGTCTCTACTCATTTCATCACCTGTCTGAATTCCTCTGTGGCAGCACCGCCGGCACAATCCGATCAGAGCGGGAAGGGAATCGGGCGCTCGAACTCCTCCCACCTGGGCTGCAGCAGTTCAGGATAGAGACGCTCGGTGCGTTCCAGGAAGTCCCGGGGAATCTCGGCCGCGTTGTTGAGCTTCCGGCCGTCGAAAAACCCGAGCATATGTCCAGGAAGATCTCCCATCTCGAGCCACGGCAGGTAAGGGAACACATAGCTGCCCGCGAAATGCACCGGCAGGGACGTGATCTTCGAATTCTCAAAGTACCTGAGGTCCGTCCACTGGCAGGAATTCTCCATGTGGGTACTTGGCCAGTCAGGTGGGGCGGTGCGCACGCTGTCGAGCTTCAGGAGGTTGTCCTCGATTCTGAACCTGCGGTAGGGCTGGGAGTATTGGCCTGTGCCCGAGAGGTTTCGAAACCCCTTCGGCGAGGCCAGGGTGCCTGGATCATGCAGCAACACCGTGGGCATGGCCTTGACGGTTTTTCCGGTGAGGGGGTTCTCGATTGTTTCGAGGAACTCGCCGGTGTGAATGTCACGGACATAAGAGAGGTTGTGGGCATGAATCCGGTATTCCATCTCCGCCACCCGCCGGTAATAGCTGTACTCGATGCCCTCGTAGGCCATCAGCGGAAACGGCGTGCGGCCAGCGGGGATCAGGTAGGCGATCCAGTGATACCAGGTCAGCGTGCTGCCCTCGTCCTCGACAAGGTCGCGCTCCAGACGAAGATGCTGGCGGAACTCCTCGACTGGGTCGTCGAAGAAAATAAACTGCGAGCGCACCTGGCTCAATGCCATGTCTTCGGCCCGGGTGCCCGCGGGAATTCTCAGCCCCAGCCCCTCTTGCCGACCTGCGGCCGCAGCCTGCGTGCCCGAGACCATCGCCAGCGCCGAGAGAGCCGCGTTACCGGCCAGAAAGCCACGTCGATTCATATGCCATGCTCCGTGTGTTCGCCGGTATTTTCCGGCAGCGTGAAC
>JAFIFN010000226.1 GCA_020832005.1 Gammaproteobacteria bacterium
CCGGGCCGCCTGGATCTGCTGCCCCCACTGGACCGCCCCGCGCGGCCCCGCCCGCGCGTCATCGCGGCCAGAATCCACGGCAACACGGCCGCGACCCTGCTGCTTGGCCACATAACAGGCCGAATCGGCCGCCGAGAGCACGTCTTCGAGCGTGCCGCTCTCCTGGCCGATCTGCACCAGTCCGACAGACACACCGACATTGAAGATCTTGTCCTGCCAGACGAAGCGATACGCCCCCACGGCCTGGCAGACATCCTCGGCGATCTGGCAGGCCTTCTCGAGCGGACAGCCCACCAGCAGCATGCCGAACTCATCGCCCCCCAGGCGGGCGACCGAGTCGGAATCACGCACCTCCTTGCGGATCAGCGCGGCAAGTTCGCGCAGCATGTTGTCACCGGCGATATGCCCGCAGGTGTCGTTGACTGCTTTGAAGCGGTCGAGATCCAGATAGCACAGCACGTGCGAGGCGTCCTCGGAGCGCGCCGAGCCCAGCGCCTCCTCCAGGCGGTGCTGGAACTCGTGGCGGTTGAGCAGCCCGGTCAGCGCGTCGTGGCTGGCCTGGTAGGACATCTGCCGGGCAATGCCGCGCAGCTCGGTGACATCATGCAGCACCACCACGCAACCCGAAATCTGGCCTGCCGGGTCGCGGATGGGCGAGGCCGTCAGCTCGATCGAACACTCGCGGGTGCCGGTCTTGGAGAGCATCAGGGCGCGTCGGCCCAGGTGAATGCGTCGACGTTCCACCAGGCATTTGGCCACGGGATCGCCAAGTGATTTTCGATCGACCTCGTCAACCAGGGCAATCAGGTCAGAAAGACGTCGCCCGATGGCGCTGCTGCGGCTGACGCCGGTCAGGGCCTCGGCGGCTTCGTTCATGTAGTCGATCTGGCTGTCGCCGTCAGTGGTGATGACGCCCTCACCGATCGAGTCCAGCGTCATGCGCGCCTGCAGTTTGCCGCGCTGCAGACCGGCCTCCAGGTTCTTGCGATAGCTGATGTCGCGCGCCACGGTCAGCCAGGCGCGCCCTCCGGCGTGCGCTACAGGGCCACACGACAGCTCCACCCACAGGCCCTCGTCGGCGGCATCGCTGAGCTGGACCTCCAGCTGTCCGGGTGGCGGTTCGTCGCCCTGCAGCGTGCTGAACATACGCCGCGCCGCAGCGCGATAGGCAGGTCGGATGAGCTCGATCACGGGTCGTCCGGCCAGCGCCTGGGCGTCGCCACCGAACACCTCCAGCGCCGCAGCATTGGCGAACAGCACCTCGTCATTGTGCACCAGGGTGATCTCGGGCTGGGCCTCGAGCCAGGCACTCAGCGACGTCCAGTCAGACCGTGCCGCCGAATCAGCGTCGGCGGCGGATGACCGGTTCGCCGTCGCTTCATCACGCACGGACGCGAATTCCGCCAGCTCGCGGGCGCGACGTCGCCATACGACAAGCAGCGCCATGGCCAGAACCACCGCCACAAGCAGCGAAGCGCCGGCGATCAGGGTCGACGGATCCGCGTTCACTTGCTGAGCGTCCTGGTCAATCGCCTGCGATGTTGCATTTATGGTCCAAACGCTGCGGCAGGCTGGCTGCGGGTGTGGCTGGCCGCGTTATTTTCGCCGTACACGCCTGGTAGGGCCGAATCGCGGGCATTTTTTTCAGCGGTTGCGCTCGCGCTCAGGCCGCTGTTATTAACTGTGGGGAGGATAGCCGATACGCAGCGGGGGCATCGCGCGCATTCACCATAATCCAGCATCAGGGCCCGACATCCCAGATACGCGCGCAGGCACTCGATTCCACCACGGCAGACGGCCAATCGCGGCCCGGTCCCTGCCTTGTGCGGGCGGTACATTCTCCGTACCCTTAAGCGCTTTTCGACGCCCCCGGAGCCTGCAAGAATGAACATCGAGCTCGCCCGCGAACAGATGCTGGGCCAGCAGGTACGTGCGTGGGAAGTGCTCGATGAGCGCGTGCTCACGGCGATGCGCACGGTGCCACGCGAGGCCTTTGTGCCGGATGCCTACCTCGAACTGGCGTTCGCCGATACCACCGTGCCACTGGGCCACGGTGAGGAGATGCTGACACCGATGGTCGAGGGCCGGCTGCTGCAGGCCCTGGGCCTGGGCGTGCTCGACCGGGTCCTGGAGATCGGCACCGGATCAGGCTACCTCGCGGCCTGCCTGGCACAGCTGGCCGGTCAGGTCACCAGCATCGATATCCACGATGACTTCGTCGTCGCGGCCGGCGCGCGTCTGGCCTCACAGGGCATCCAGAATGCCAGGCTGCAGACGGCTGACGTTTTCAGCTTCCGCCCCGCCGAGACCTTCGATGCGATCGCGGTGACCGGCTCACTGCCGCAGTTCGACGAGCGCATCGCCAGCTGGCTGAACCCCGGCGGCCGACTGTTCTGTATCATCGGCCAGGCGCCGGTGATGCGGGCACTGCTGGTCACCCGGGAAGGTACCGGCGAGCTGACCAGCGAGGCACTGTTCGAAACCGTCGTGCCACCGTTGCGCAATGCGCCGCAACCCTCACGTTTCCGCTTCTAGGGCACTGGAACAACGCCATGCTTGAAATAGGCCCGCGCGAGTACCGCGACCGCTGGAGCGAGGCTGACGAGCAGTCCGGCCGCGTCACCCTGCTGGATGTGCGCGAAGACCACGAACTGGCTGTTGCGCGCCTCCCCCAGGCACTGCACGTGCCCATGGGCGAGGTGCCGGCACGCATCGGCGAACTCGACGCCTCGAAACCGCTGGTCGTGCTGTGCCGCAGCGGCGGACGCAGCGCCCAGGTGGGCCGCTATCTCGAGCAGCACGGGTTTTCGGACGTCTACAATCTGACAGGCGGCATCAATGCCTGGGCCGAGGAACTCGACCCCACGCTGACCATCTACTAGCTTTGCGATGCGCCATTGCCAGGGCTTGGCGTACTGGCCTGAGTTGGTGTTATACTCCACCAACACACTTACGTAAGACAGGAATCTTGAGCATGCATGTTCGGCTTATGAGCCTGGCCGCCGTGGCCATCATCCTGGTGGCGACGCCGGCGGTTGCCGAGGAGTCCCTGCTGGACATCTACCAGCGTGCCCTGCAAAGCGATCCACGGATCCGCGAAGCCGAGGCGCTCTACCTGGCAGAACTCGAGGTCCGCCCGCAGGCCCGCGCCGCCCTGTTGCCCGGTGTCACGGCCACCGGCTCACGCACGCGCACCGACTCGGAAGGCTCACAGAGGTTTTTTGATCCGTCCACCGGTCTGCCTGCCGCGCCCTTCCAGTTTGAACAGGAAGCCCGCACCCGCCAGTGGCAGCTGGAATTGCGCCAGACCGTGTTTCGCTGGGACCAGTGGCTGACCTTCCGGCAGACCGACAAGCAGCTGGCGCGCGCCGAAACCGATTTCGAGGCCGCCAAGCAGGACCTGATGCTGCGCGTCGCCGATGGCTACTTCGAAGTGCTCGCCGCGCAGGACACGCTCAGCGCCGCCCAGGCCACGCTCGAGGCCATCGAGCGCCAGCTAGAGCAGTCGCAGACCCGCTTCGAGGTCGGCCTGATCGCGATCACCGACGTCCAGGAAGCCCAGGCCGCGTTCGACCGCTCGGTGGCCGACGAGATCGCCGCACAGCGCGCGCTGGCCTCGGCCCGGGAGATCCTGCGCGAGCTCACCGGTGAGTACGTCACCGCGCTGTCCAAACCCCAGGACGAGCTGCCGCTGGTGGCGCCGGCGCCGGCCTCGGAAAGCGCCTGGGTCGACACCGCACTGGCTCAGAATCTCGACCTCGTCGCCACCCGTATTGCCGCCGAAATCGCCAGTGACGACATCCGCATCCGTCGGACCGGCCACTATCCAACGTTGGACCTGGTCATGTCACGATCGGGATCAGACACGCGCGCAGACCGCTCCAGCATCCAGGGAGACGTTCTACCGGCCAACAGCGATCAGAGTTCCGATTCAATCTCGCTGCAGGTCCGGGTCCCGCTGTTCTCCGGCGGCGAGACCTCTTCGCGGGTACGCGAATACGTGAATACCCCCCCGGCGGCCCGCGCAGCCGTCGCCCGGCTCAAGCGGCCCACCCCGC
>JAFIFN010000227.1 GCA_020832005.1 Gammaproteobacteria bacterium
GACCACCTGCTGTTCGTTGCCTGTCTGCTCTGGATCGCCGGGACGCCGCGGCGTATCGCCCTGGCGATTACCGGTTTCACGCTGGCGCACTCCGTGACCCTCGGTCTGTCGGCGCTCGACGTCATCCGCGTGCCCGTGGCGCCGATGGAGGCATGTATCGCACTCAGTGTTGTCATGCTGGCGGCGGAACTTGTGCGCCGTCGCCGCGATACGCTCGCGTGGCAGTTTCCGATACTCGTATCCCTGATTTTCGGTCTGCTGCACGGATTCGGCTTCGCCAGCATACTCAACGAGATCGGCTTGCCGCAGACCCAGATGGTCAGCGCATTGCTGTTTTTCAATCTCGGTATCGAAAGCGGCCAGCTGGCATTCGCCACGTTCATTGTGTTGTACCTGGGGCTGGTTCGTTCGGTCTGGTCAGGTAACCGTTTGCAGCTCTTTCCGGTCCGCTCGTCAGATACTTCGGCAGCGACTGTGGTTGTTGGCTACGTTGTCGGCGGAATCGCCGCGCTGTGGCTGCTGCAACGGATCACATTGCTTGGGATTTGAATTGACGACAAGCCTCGCAACCACCAGGCGATTCGAGGCTGAGGAGGAAAATGTGAAGCTACTCACTGCCAGACATCACCGCCGCATCTGCGCCCAACGAATCCTGACAGCTTTGCTGCTCGCTTGCATCGCTGCCTGGCCGCTCGCGGCCCTGGCACACGCGGACCACGCCCACGACGGAGGATTTCTCGCAGGATTGGTACACCCCGTGCTGGGGGTCGACCATCTGGTTGCGATGGTGGCCGTCGGTCTGTGGGGCGCCATTCTTGGCGCTCCGGCACTGTGGTTGCTGCCCGTGACCTTTCCGCTGGTCATGGCGGTGGGCGGTGCGCTCGGCGTGCTGGGCGTGCCACTCATCCATGTCGAACCGGCGATTGCCGTGTCCGCCATGGCGCTGGGCCTGCTGGTCGCGTTCATGGTCCGATTGCCCACTGCGATCTCGATGGTCCTGGTGGGACTGTTCGCCATATTTCACGGCCACGCACACGGCACGGAGTTACCGGAAGCCGCCAACGCCTTTTCCTACGCGCTCGGATTCGTCATCGCCACCGGTCTCCTGCATCTCGCGGGCATTTATCTGGGGACGCTGCTGCGCTGGCCCTCCGGCGCCTGGATCGTCCGTGGATGCGGGGTTGCCGTCGCCCTGGTCGGGGTAGCGTTCCTCGTCATATGAAGTCGATTGTCGCGCCGACCCTGCTTGCGGTTCTCATCGGATGGGCGAATCCGGTGTGGGCGCACAGCCCGGTGCCGGGCATCGAAGGATTCTATGTGGGCCTGTGGCATCCGCTCACGGTACCGGGCCAGATCCTGCTGCTTTCTGTTGTCGGCTTGTTGTTGGGCTTTCGGGGAGTGAAGCTCGCGCGCCCGGCTTTCATTGCATTCACTGTTTCGCTTGCCATCGGGGCGGCATTCGGCCGCAGCCTACCCGCGGAGGCGATTGCCGGCTGGGTACCTTTGGCTGCGGTCCTGCTGACCGCGCCAGCGCTTATCTTCAGGGCGGGCGAGGTGGTAGCGATCGTCGTGGCAGCCCTTGGAGGACTGGTGGTCGGCCTGGGCTCTCTGCCAGAGCCGGGACCAATAGGCGCAGTCGCCATCACGCTCGCCGGATCCCTGGCAGCTATTCCGTTCATGATGCTGGGCATGGCCGCGGCGGCCGAAGCCGTGCGTGCGCGATTGCCACCCTCATGGACAGGCACCGTTGCCGGCGTGACCGGTGCCTGGATACTCGCGATCGCCACACTGATGCTGGCTCTGGAGATGCGAATCTGATCTCGCGGCAGCGCGGCCTGGGGCAAGACGCTCAGTCGGCCGCAAAATCCGCCCGCAACGCCTGTGCCACCGGCTCCGGCACCGGATCCACGGTATGCCGATACTTGTCGTGATCGATACCTGCGATCAGCTTTGCACCGCCGCGAAACGCCGCGATCATCTCCGGCGAGAACTCAAAGCGCATGAAATGCACGGCGGAGGTTTTCTCATCCGTGGTGCGTTCGAGGTCCTCGTTGGAAATCGGCGTGACGCGCTCGAAGCCTTCGACCTGCAGCCAGGTGCCCTTCTCGATGCCGATCAGTTCGGCGAGTCGACGGCGCCGCTCCTCGGTATCGGGGAACTCCACCATGAAGGTGGCCTTGAGGTTGCTGCCATCAGGCATCAGCGGATTGTAGGCTGACAGTTCGTCTTCGATCCCGGCAGCCTCGAACACCCGCTCGATGCGAAGCATCTCCTGGACCTGGTATTGCAGGGTCAGGCGGTCCTCGAAATACAGCGTGGCGTTGTCACCGATATGCAGCTTGCGATGCTGCTTGTGGGCAATCACCTTGGCCCGGAACTCCGGACGAATCTTTGCGTATTCCTCGAGACTGTAGAGATCTTCGCGTGTCAGCTTTTTCATGTCTGTCCTTGGTCGCTTTCAGATGCCGTAGGCCTGGCGCAGCAGGCTCATCGGGTGACTGGCCTGCACATCCTTGCTGCCAATCGCAATTTGCTCGGCCGCCATCGGGCAGTCGCTGGTGAAATGATCGGCCTTGGCATTCTCGACGCGCCGCACGACCGGCTGGGCGATCTTGCGCGAAACCTCGTGGAACTCCTTCTTCACCGCATAGGTGCCGTCGTGGCCTGAGCAGCGCTCGATCGCCTCGACCTGCGTGTCGGGGACAAGCTGCAGCACATCGCGGGTCTTCAGGCCGATGTTCTGCACGCGCAGGTGACAGGGCACCTGGTAGGCGATCTTGCCCAGCGCCTTGGTGAAGTCGGTCTTAAGCTGGCCGGCCTTGTGTCGGGCCATCAGGTAATTGAAGGGATCCCACATCGCTGCGGCAACCTTCTTCACCTGTTCATCATCCGGGAACAGCAGGGGCAGCTCCTGCTTGAACATCAGCACACACGATGGCACCGGGGCGACGATATCCCAACCTTCATCCACCAGCGCCGCCAGCACAGGCACATTGATGTTCTTGGCCTTCTCGACCGCGCCGAGATCGCCGAGTTCGAGCTTGGGCATGCCACAGCACTTTTCGGTATCGGCCAGGCGCAGCGGAATGTCGTTGTGTTTGAACACGGCCACCAGGTCCTCGGCCATCTCCGGCAGATTACGGTTGCCATAGCAGGTGGTGAACAGCACGGCGCGGCCGCGCGTGGCGCCCGCAGCCTGCGCTGTGTCGCCGGATTCATCGCGCAGCGAGGCCAGGCGCTTGCGTGCGGTATTGCTGTGATACTGGGGCACGGGTGCCTGGGCATGCACGCCGAGCACGTTTTCCAGCAGCTTGCGTGCCGTGGTGTTGCGATTGGCCGCATTCACGGCCTGCACCACCACCGGGATGCCGGCCAGTGAGCCGACGGTATCGGTGGCGGAAAGTATTTTGTCGCGGGTTGAGACCTTGCCGCTGTTGAACTTCGCGACCTTGGCGCGCAGCATCAGGTGCGGGAAATCCACGTTCCACGGATGCGGCGGCACGTACGGACACTTGGTCATGTAGCACATGTCGCACAGGTAGCAGTGGTCGACGACCTCCCAGTAAGCCTTCCTGGGCATACCGTCGACCTCGCCCGTGTCGGACTCGTCCACGGCGTCGAACAGTGTCGGAAACGAATTGCAAAGGCTGAAGCAGCGCCGACAGCCATGACAGATATCGAACACGCGCTCGAGTTCGCCAAACAGCGCGGTTTCGTCGGTAAAGTCCGGCGATTTCCAGTCGATCGGGTGTCGCGTGGGCGCGTCGAGACTGCCTTCGCGCTGCTGTTCAGGGGGCTTGCTGGACATCAACTTGTCCTTTTTTTTGGTACGACGCGGGGCGGGCGCAATGGCCCGCCCCGTTCGTGTGACCTGATCGCATGCGCGCCGCCCTGACGGCGGCGCTTCGCAAGCGAAGGCCTCGAGGATCAGGCGTCGAGCTGATCCAGTGCCTTCTGGAAGCGGTTGGCGTGCGAGCGC
>JAFIFN010000039.1 GCA_020832005.1 Gammaproteobacteria bacterium
TTTACCCAGTGGCGCCGTGATCACGTGGTCCCTCCATAACCATGCCCCCCGTGTCATATCGTTAGGCGGGCGTCGACATCGACGCCGGAGCCGCCCTGGTTGAGCGCATCAAGCCTGCGGTCGCGAAGACCATGCGCCCGGAGGTGCTGACCGGACTGGGCGGCTTCGGCGGGCTGTTCGAGCTGCCGGTGGATCGCTACCGGCGACCGGTGCTGGTGTCCGGCACCGATGGCGTGGGCACCAAGCTCAGACTGGCCCTAACATTGAACCGGCTGGATACCGTGGGCATCGATCTGGTGGCGATGTGTGTCAACGATGTGCTGGTGCTGGGCGCAGAGCCGTTGTTTTTCCTCGATTACTATGCCAGCGGCAAACTCGATGTGGACGCCGCCAGCGCGGTCATCGGCGGCATCGCAGCAGGCTGCGAGGAGGCCGGCTGCACGCTGATCGGCGGCGAGACGGCGGAGTTGCCCGGCATGTACGAGGGCACTGACTTTGACCTGGCAGGCTTTTGCGTGGGCATCGTCGAGCGCGATCGGATCATCGACGGCAGCAGCATCACCGCAGGCAGCGTGGTGCTCGGCCTGGCTTCTTCGGGGCCGCACTCCAATGGCTATTCACTGCTGCGCCACATCCTTGATCGCAGTACCGCGGAGCAGCGTCGCCTGGGCGATGGCCGCGATGTCGGCGAAGTCGCGCTGACACCGACCCGCATCTATGTGCGCGCCATTCTGAAGACACTGGAGTCCGTGCCGCTGCAGGGACTTGCGCATATCACCGGCGGCGGACTGCTTGACAACATCCCGCGCGTGCTGCCCGCCGGCCTGCAGGCACGTATCGATACCGGTGCGTGGACGCAGCCGGAGATCTTCGAGTGGCTGCGCGAGCATGGTCGGCTGAGTCGCGAGGAGATGTTCCGCACGTTCAACTGCGGTATCGGCATGGTCGTCATCGTCGCCGAGAGCGATGCGCAGGCGGCGGTCGAACGCCTGCAAGCCTGCGGTGAGCAGGTCCATCGCCTGGGCCAGATCGAGCCCGGCGATGCGGGAGTGGTGCTGACACCGTGAGCCGGCCCGGGGCCGTGCCGAGACTGGCGGTACTGGCCTCCGGCGAGGGGTCCAACCTCCAGGCGCTGCTCGATGCCGGTGAGCGCGGCAACCTGCCAGGCGAGATCACGCTCGTAATCAGTGACCGGGACGGGGCCGGCGCACTGCAGCGTGCCCGCACCGCTGGCATCCAGGCTTTGCACCTGCCTCCCCAGGCGCACCCGAGTCGCGGCGATTACGACCGGCTGCTGGCCCGCAGCCTGGCTGACCACGGCACGGATCTGGTCGTACTTGCAGGCTTCATGCGCATACTCAGCGACGAACTGGTGCAGTCGTTTGCCGGACGCATGCTCAATATTCACCCGTCACTGCTGCCCCGACACCGGGGCCTGCACACGCACCGGCGCGTGCTCGAGGCCCGCGAAGCCGTGCATGGCGCCACTGTGCATTTCGTTGTGCCCGAACTCGATGCCGGACCTGCGGTGCTGCAGTATCGCTGCGCCGTGCGGCCGTGGGACAACGAGGCAAGCCTGGCGGCCAGCGTGCGCCGGGGCGAGCACCTGATCTATCCGATCGCGGTGAAGTGGTTCTGCCAGGGTCGACTGCGCTGTCGGGATGACCATGTGCTGCTCGATGACCAGCCGCTGCGCGCACCCGCGGTGCTTACACGCGACGGTGCCATGGCGCTTGCAGCGCCGCCGATTTGAGGGCGGCGCGACCTCAGGTCTGCGGCAGCGTTACGCCGCGCTGACCCTGGTACTTGCCGCCACGATCGGCGTAGCTGGTCTCGCACTCTTCGTCGGACTCAAGGAACAGCATCTGCGCCACGCCTTCATTCGCGTAGATCTTCGCCGGCAAGGGCGTGGTATTGGAAAACTCCAGCGTCACATGCCCCTCCCACTCAGGCTCCAGCGGCGTGACATTGACGATGATGCCGCATCGCGCATAGGTTGACTTGCCCAGGCAGATCGTCAGCACCTGGCGCGGGATCCGGAAATACTCGACCGTGCGCGCAAGCGCAAAGGAATTCGGCGGGATGATGCAGACATCGGCCTTGAGGTCGACGAAACTGTTGCTGTCGAAGGCCTTGGGATCGACCACGGCCGAATTGATGTTGGTGAAAATCTTGAATTCGTCTGCACAACGCACGTCGTAGCCGTAACTCGAGGTGCCGAAAGACACGACGCGCTGACCAGCCACCTCACGCACCTGGCGCGGCTCGAAGGGCTCGATCATGCCCGTCTGCTCGGCCATACGCCGGATCCATGTATCGGCCTTGATGCTCATCAGGAGTCCTCGACGACGATGTTGGGAAAGCGATGCGCGTAGTCGCGGCCTGACAGCGACAGCTGCGCGGCCATGCACAGGGCCGCCTCGCGATAGGCCTGGGCCACCGCACCGTCTGGCTCGGCGACCACCGATGGTGTGCCGCTGTCGGTCTGCTCACGGATCCGGATATCCAGTGGCAGGCTGCCCAGCAGCGCCACCTCGTACTCACCGGCCATACGCTGGCCACCGCCACTGCCGAAGATGGGTTCTTCGTGCCCGCAGTTCGAGCAGATGTGCGTACTCATGTTCTCGATGATGCCCAGCACGTTGACATTGACCTTGCGGAACATCTGCAGGCCCTTGCGCGCATCCGACAGCGCGATGTCCTGGGGCGTGGTAACGATGACCGCACCACTGACCGGCACGCGCTGGGCCAGCGTCAGCTGGATATCCCCGGTGCCGGGCGGCATGTCGACCAGCAGGTAGTCGAGCTCGCCCCACAGCGTCTGGCCCAGCATCTGGTTGAGTGCCGAGGTCACCATCGGCCCGCGCCAGACCATCGGCTGGGCGTCATCGACGAGAAAGCCGATGGACATCGCGCGGATGCCGTGCGCACTGAGCGGCTCGAAATGCTTGCCATCCGGGGTGACCGGATGCTCGCCGGTCAGTCCAAGCATGCGCGGCACACTGGGTCCGTAAATATCGGCATCGAGCAGGCCGACGCGCGCGCCTTCGGCGGCCAGTGCCAGGGCGAGGTTCACCGCCGTCGTGGATTTGCCGACCCCGCCTTTGCCAGAGGCCACGGCAATGATGTTGCGCACCCCGTCGGCCGGCTTCAGATTGCCCTGTACCGCGTGACGACGCACCTGCCAGTGCAGTTTCAGATTGACCGGAGCATCGAAGCCAGCGGCTCGCAGCTGATCACACACCACATCGCGGATCATGGCCTCGCGCGAACCCACGGGCAGACCCAGTTCGAGATCGATGTCGATGGCGCCCTCGCGCAGATCCACCGCCAGGCGCGTCGCGGCCGTGCTCAACGGGCTGCCAAACCACGGCAGCACCACCGCGCCGACCGCGGCCTCAAGCCCTGCTCTGTCAATTGCACTCATGTCCGCCACCGTCCCTGGAATCAGCGCGCGATTGTAGCGCATTGGCCCAGGCCCCCGGCCGCGCAAGCTGCGATGTGTCGCACATTGCACCACGAGGCATATGGCATAATCCTGCGATGGTCTTCAGACTGAGCCAGGTAGCCCCTTGGGCACGTGGCTTGTACGCAACGCCACGTCGAACCAGTCATACGAGGATGACGGTCAATCGCCATGAATTTCCTTAGCGCGCTCAAGGCTGATCGCCTCATCGCCCAGATCCAGGGCGCAGGGGATCCGGCTTCGCCTGCCGCGCGCAAGGCCCTCGACAAGTTGCGCCGCATCGGCCCCGGCGCGATTCCGCAGATCATCGAAGCACTCGGACACGCCGATCGTCGCCAGACAGTCGAGTTCGTCGAGGTGCTGACCGGGCTTATCTCTGACCGGACATTTGCGCAGGTCGCCAAGGGCCTGGCCGATTCGAGTCCGCGGGCGGTCTCCGGGACCGCCTGGGCCCTGTCGTCGAGCCAGAACTTCAACCCCAACCGGCTGCTGGAACTGCTCAGCGACGAGACCATCTCCAAGCCTGCACTGCTCGAGGTGATGGGCGTGCACAAACAGCGCCTGAACCTGCGCGAGGTGCTGCGCTACGCCTACGAACTCGAGCCGGCCGAACGCACGGCCATGTTCAAGCTGATCGGCAGTGCCGCCGATGCCGATCTCGTGCCCGAACTCATCGCCCGGCTCGATGGTAAGGATCCCGGTGTCCGTGTGCACCTGATTCGCATTCTCGGCGGATTCAAGACCCGCGAGGTCAGCCTGGCGCTGCAGCGCCAGCTCGACGACCCGCAGAAACTGGTGCGCAAGACCGCCCTCGAGGCACTGGCTGATCACGGCGATGCGCTGGATATCGCGCGCCTGTGCAGACTGCTGATGGACGCGGACATCGACGTCGTGAATCAGGCGGTCGACCTGATTGTGCGCATGGCGCATCCTGACACCATCAAGCACCTGGTCGTGCCGTTGAAGGACGAGTCGGAGTATGCCCGGCGTGCCGCCGTGGAAGTGCTCAACGAACTGTGCGATGCCAACAGCGTCAAGTCACTGCTCGATGCCGTCAAGGACGAGGACTGGTGGGTGCGATCGCGCGCCTCAGACGCACTGGCCAAGATCGGCGGTCCGCGGGTCATCGATGCCGTACTTCGCCTGGTCAATGATGATGACGAGAGCATCCGGCGCGCCGCCATCGAGATACTCAATACCACCAAGGACGAGCGCGCCGTGCGTTCGCTGATGCAGGCCACGAACGACTCGGACTGGTGGGTTCGTGAGCGCGCCGCTGATGCGCTGGGGGATATTGGCAGCCGCGAGGCCGTGCCGGCGCTGGTCACGATGCTCGAGGGCGAACCCAAGAGCATCCCTGCAGCCCTGCGCGCGCTGGGCAAGCTCGGCGACACCTCCGTCGTACCCAAGCTCACCCCGTTGCTCAAGCGTGACGAAAAAGCCATCAAGATGGGGGCCATGACGGCGCTGGCGCAGCTTGCCGGCGAACGCCAGGCCGAGTCGGTCCGCACGCTGATCCTGCACGCCGGTCAGGCCACCTCCGATGTCACGGTCAACCGGCTGGCGGGCAAGCTGATCCAGGATATGCAGTCACGCCTGCAAGGCTCGACCACCACTGCCAGCGGGAGCATCGCGCGCGCCGCAGACTCGCTCAGCGGCAGCCACCGTATTGGTGGCACGGGCGCACAGACCCTGCTGGAGGAAAGCCCGCTGGCCAGCGGTGCGCCCCTGCCATCTTCGCTGCCAACGGCCGCGCTTGGCGAGTCACTGGACATCAATGCCCTGAAGCCGGGCGATATCATCGAGGGACGCTATCGCTTCATCGAGAAAATCGGCAAGGGTGCCTTCGGCACCGTGGTCCTGGTCGAGGACACCGTGGTCGAGGAACGCCTGATCCTGAAGTTCCTGAACCCGAACGTCGCCTCCGACGAGGAGATGCTGAAGCGCTTCGTGCACGAGCTTCGCTACTCGCGAAAAATCACGCACAAGAACGTCATTCGCATCTACGATTTCGTTTATGTCGCCGGCAACTATGCCATTTCGATGGAGTTTTTCCCCTCGCATACGCTGGGCGGAGAGGTCATCAACCAGCAGCCGATGGATATCGAGAAGGCCCTGGGCTTCGGCTGCGACATCGCCACCGGCATGGCGGTCGCGCACCAGCAGGGCATCATCCATCGCGACCTGAAGCCCGCGAACATTCTCATCAACGACCAGGGTCTGCTCAAGATTGTCGACTTCGGCGTGGCCGCGGCGGCCTCCAGCGGCGATACGCAGCTGACCAAGACCGGTTATGTGATCGGCTCGCCGAAGTACATGGCGCCGGAACAGATTCTGGGCAAGAAAGTCGACGAGCGTGCCGATATCTACAGCCTGGGTGTTATTCTCTACGAGATGCTCACCGGCGTGCCGCCGTACACAAAGGGTGATCACATGTCGGTGATGTACCAGCACGTGCAGGGCAAGGCTGAGCCCGCGCACAAGATCAATCCCGCCCTGCCGCTGGATCTCTCCGAGATCGTGCTCAAGGCGATGTCTGTCGACAAGAACAAGCGCTACCAGAGCATGGATGAGTTCCATGCCGTACTGCAGGCCTACCTTGAGGAGTACCGCGCGAAATGCCGCGCATAGATTCCTTCCTCAAGCTTGGACTCGCCCAGGGCTGCTCGGATGTGCATCTCGCCGTAGGCGTGCCGCCGATGCTGCGCATGAATGGCGACCTGATGCCGATCAAGTTCCGTGATCTGGGGGATACGGAGCTGGAAACCTACCTGCAGGAGATCCTCACAGAGAACCAGCGGGCGCATTTCGACGGCGGCAACGACCTGGATTTCTCCTACGTGAGCGAGGAAGGCGGGCGGTTTCGTGTCAACCTGTTTCGCAAGGACACCGGCCTGGGCGCAACATTCCGGTATATTCCGGCCGCCATCCCGACCATGGACAGCCTGCAACTGCCCGCCGTGGTCGCCAAGCTCTGTGACCACCACCAGGGCATGGTGCTGGTCACCGGCTCGACCGGTACCGGCAAGTCCACGACGCTGGCCTCGATGATCGATCATCTGAACTCCTCACGCGCGCTGAACATCATCAGCCTCGAGGACCCGATCGAGTTCGTGCATCCCAGCAAGAAGGCCCAGGTCATCCAGCGCGAACTGGGCACACATATCCGCTCGTTCTCCGATGGCGTGCGCGCAGCCATGCGCCAGGATCCCGATGTGATCCTGGTCGGTGAGTTGCGCGATGCCGACACCATCCGCTGGGCCATGACGGCCGCCGAGACCGGTCACCTGGTGCTGGGCACGCTGCACACCACCGGTGCGGTCAAGACCATCGACCGGGTCATTGACGCCCTGCCTGCCGAAGAGCGTGAGCAGACCAAGAGTTTCCTGTCGCAGAGCCTCAACGCGGTGATCACGCAGAACCTCGTCAAGACCGCGGATGGCCGCGGCCGGCGCGCGGTGCTGGAAATCATGCTGATGAGCCGCGCCATTGGCAAACTGATCATGACCGAGCAGACCCACCAGATCCCCGCGCAGCTGCAAACCGGCCGCGAACTGGGCATGCAGACCATGGACCAGGCCCTGCTCGACGGGGTGCGCAGCAAGGTGCTCGATCCCGACGACGCGTATCGGTACGCCAGTGAGAAGAAGGGCTTCGAGCGCTTTGTCACCGACACCACGGTGCTCACCAAGATCGACATCGCCGGGTCGCGCGGCTAGGTCACGGGAGACGATGACGTGAACCTGGTGGATCGCTATCTTGCATTGGTGATGGAGCGCGACGGCTCGGACCTGCACCTGCTGGCCGGCGATCCGCCGCGCGTGCGCGTCTATGGCGAGCTGATGGACCTTGAACCCGACCGCCTGCGCGCAGATGAAGTGCGCGAGTCGCTCTACGGCATCATGCCGCGCGTCACGCAGAATACTTTCGAGCGCTTCGATTCGGCCGATTTCGCCTACTCGGTACCCGAGCTTGCACGCTTTCGCGTCAATGTCTTCCGCCATATCAACGGCATGGGTGCGGTTTTTCGCGCCATCCCGTCGCGCGCCAAGAGCCTGGAAGAGCTCGACATGCCCCAGGCCGTACACAATCTCTCGCGCGCCACCAACGGGCTGATCCTGGTGACCGGCAAGACCGGCTCCGGCAAGTCGACCACGCTCGCGGCGATGATCGATGCCTTGAACCGGCGCATCAAGGGCCACATCCTGACGATCGAGGACCCCATCGAGTTCGTGCATGCGCGACGCAACTGCCTGATCAGCCAACGCGAGATCGGCACCCACTCACCAAGTTTCGCAGCCGCCCTGCACTCGGCCCTGCGCGAGGATCCCGATGTCATCCTGGTCGGCGAAATGCGCGATCTCGAGACCATCGGCATTGCGGTGACCGCCGCCGAGATGGGCATCCTGGTCATGGGAACGCTGCACACGAACGGGGCAGCCGCCACCGTTGATCGCATCGTCAATGCATTTCCCGCAGACAAGCAGTCGCACATCCGCACCATGCTCTCCACATCGTTGCGCGGCGTGGTCTCCCAGCAGCTGATACGGCGCAAGGACGGCAAGGGCCGCGTCCCTGCTCTGGAAATCCTGATCAACACCTCCGCGGTAGGTAACCTGATCCGCCAGGGCAAGCTTGATCAGCTGGAAAACACCATCCAGTCCAGCGCCAACGTCGGCATGCGCTCCATGGATGGCGCGCTGAAGGACCTGATGGAGCGACGTTTCATCTGTGGGCGCGATGCGTATTTCGCCGCCAACAACAAGTCTGCCTTCGAAGACGTCAAGGACCTGACCAACTGAACATGCCCAGCCCCAAGCGCAAGATACTCGTCACCAGCGCCCTGCCCTACGCCAACGGCGACATCCACCTCGGTCACCTCGTGGAGTACCTGCAGACCGATATCTGGGTACGCTTCCAGAAGATGCGCGGGCATGACTGTCTGTATGTCTGTGCCTCGGATGCGCATGGCACGCCGATCATGCTGCGCGCCGAACAGGAAGGTATCAGTCCCGAGGCCCTGGTCGAGCGCTACACCGTCGCCCATCAGCGCGACTTTGCCGAATTCCTGATCGAGTTCGACAACTACCACAGCACGCATTCGGCTGAGAACCGCGAAATCGTCGAGCGCATCTATCAGGCACTCAAAGTCGGCGGCCATATCGAACGCCGCACCATCCAGCAGGCCTACGACGACGCCAAGGGTATGTTTCTGCCCGACCGCTTCGTGCGTGGCACCTGCCCGAAATGCGGTGCGGCCGACCAGTATGGCGACAGCTGCGAGGTCTGCGGCGCCACCTACGCGCCCACCGACCTGCTGGATGCCCGCTCGGTGCTCTCGGGCACGGCTCCGAGCCAGCGCGCCTCCGAGCACCTGTTTTTCAGGCTGGGTGATTTCGAGGGCATGCTCAGGGAATGGATCACCGGCGGGCGCCTGCATGCCAGCGTGGCAGCCAAGCTGGAGGAATGGTTCGCCGCGGGCCTGAGAGACTGGGACATCTCGCGCGATGCGCCCTACTTCGGCTTCCCGATCCCCGGCGAGCAGGACAAGTATTTCTATGTCTGGCTCGATGCGCCCGTGGGCTATATCGCAAGCTTCCTGAACCTGTGCCGCAAACGCCCGGAGCTCGATTTCGATGCCTACTGGGGAAAAGACAGCGATGTCGAGCTCTATCATTTCATCGGCAAGGATATTGTCTATTTCCATGCCCTGTTCTGGCCTGCGGTGCTGGCCGGCAGCGGCATGCGCACGCCCGATGGCGTGTTCGCCCACGGCTTTTTGACCGTCAACGGCCAGAAGATGTCGAAGTCGCGAGGTACTTTCATCACCGCGCGCAGCTACCTTGAGGTGCTGCAGCCGGAGTACCTTCGCTATTACTACGCGGCCAAACTCGGCCCGGGCATCGACGACATCGATCTGAATCTTGAGGATTTCGTCGCGCGCGTGAACGCCGACCTGGTCGGCAAGATCGTCAACATCGCCTCACGTTGCGCAGGCTTCGTCCATCGACTCGGCGACGGCCGCCTGACCGATGTGCTGCATGCCCCGGAGCTGCAGCAGGATTTCGTGCAGGGCAGCGCGAGCATTGCCGAGGCCTTCGAGCGTCGCGAGTTCTCGCGCGCCATGCGCGAAATCATGGCGCTGGCCGATCGCGCGAATGTCTATATCGACCAGCACAAACCGTGGATACTCGCCAAGCAGGGTGACACCGCCGAGGCCCTGGCCGTGTGTACGCAGGGTCTGAACCTCTACCGTGTGCTGATCACCCTGCTCAAGCCGGTGCTGCCGCAGGTGGCGGCGCACTCGGAGGCATTTCTGCGCATCGCACCGCTGAACTGGGAGAGCCTGCAGTCGCCACTGCTGGATCATGCGATCGAGCCCTTCCAGCCGCTGCTCGGACGCATCGATGCCACGATGCTCGAGTCGCTGGTCAGCGTACCGGCAGCACCGGCAGCGCCGGCGGCACCAGCAGCGGCCGCCAGGCCGGCCCCTGACATCGAGCCGATTGCCGAGGAAATCGACATCGAGGCCTTCTCGCGCATCGACCTGCGGGTCGCGCGCGTACTGTCAGCGGAGTTTGTGGAAGACGCCGATCGCCTGCTGCGCCTCGAACTCGATGATGGGCTGGGGCGGCGCCAGGTGCTCGCCGGCATCCGCGCAGCCTACGGCGACCCGGCCAGCCTGGTCGGACGGCACGTCGTCGTCGTGGCCAATCTCAAGCCGAGAAAGATGCGCTTTGGCGAATCCCAGGGCATGGTACTGGCCGCAGGACCCGGCGGCGAGGAGATCTATCTGCTGAGCCCGGATGCGGGCAGCACACCGGGCATGCGCATCCGCTAGTCGTTACAATGGGACGGCCGGGAGGCCGTGTCCTGCCCACACGGATGCGGTCGCCGCCCGGCTGCTTTACTGGCACCCCGCGAGCCGATCTGTGACCGAGCTTCTGTGACCGAACTACTGCTGATCATCGTTGCCACGGTGCTGGTGAACAACCTGGTACTCGTGAACTTTCTCGGGCTGTGTCCGTTCATGGGCGTGACCCGCAGCGTCGAGGGCACGGCCGGCATGGCGCTGGCCACCGCCTTTGTGCTGACGCTGTCATCGGCGGGCGGCTACCTGGTCAATACCTGGCTGCTGGTGCCGCTGGAACTGACCTGGCTGCGCACGCTGTGCTTCATCCTGCTCATCGCGGGCCTCGTCCAGCTCACCGAGCTCGTCGTGCGGGCCACAAGCCCCCTGCTCCATCAGGTGCTGGGCATCTACCTGCCGCTGATCACCAGCAACTGCCTGGTGCTGGGTGTGGCATTGCTGAACCTCACGCAGGCCCACAGCTTCGTGCAGTCCGTGATCTACGGCCTGGGCGCCGCCGCTGGCTTCGCCCTGGTCATGATCCTGTTCGCCACCCTGCGAGAGCGCGTCGACACCGTCGAGGTGCCGGCTGCGTTTCGCGGTGCAGCCATCGCGCTGATTACGGCCGGACTGATGTCAATGGCCTTCCTCGGGTTCACCGGTATGGTGCAGGCATGATGCTGACATCCGCGATCGGCGTGCTGGCCGGACTCGCGCTGCTGCTCGGTGGCCTGATCCTGGTGGCGACGCGGCGCTTCCGCGTGCGCGACGCAACGGCGGTCGAGCGACTCAATGCCGTGCTGCCCCAGACCCAGTGCGGTCAGTGCGGCTACCCTGGCTGCAGCCCCTACGCCGCCGCCATGCTGGCAGGACACGCCGACATCAACCAGTGTCCGCCCGGCGGAGAGCACACCGTGCGTCAGCTCGCGACGCTGCTGGGACGCGAGCGCAAACCCGTCGCCCCGCAGTTCGGACCTGCGCCACCGCCACAGGTCGCGCGCATCGACGAGGCCCGCTGCATCGGCTGCGTGCTTTGCGTTCGCGCCTGCCCGGTCGATGCCATCGTCGGCGCCCCGCAATTCATGCATACCGTGATCGCGCGCGAGTGCACGGGCTGCGAGCTTTGCCTGCCGGCCTGTCCGGTGGACTGCATCGACCTGCTGCCGCTGGCGTTGCCACATGGGTCGACCACCAGGCTCTCGGGCGCGGCGGTGACGGTTCGTGCCACGCAAGCCGACACGAGCCGGACACATCCGGCGTGACAGAGGCGATCCAGGGCGACGGCAGGCTTGCCGGCGGGATTGCCCTGCCCGCGCGCAAGCACCTGAGCACGGCGGCGCCGATTGCAACCGCGCCCCTGCCCAGCCGCCTGGTTCATCCGCTCACAGACATGCCCGGGCGCGATTCACGCGTGCTGGTCCAGGTGGGCGAGCGCGTGTTGCGCGGCACGCCGCTGAGTGCCTGTGACGAAACCCATGCCACGGTCGTGCATGCGGCAAGCTCGGGTACCGTGCGGGCCATCGAGCCCCACCCGGTAGCAGACCTGCGACGCAGCGAGGCGCTGTGCGTCATCATCGATGTCGATGGTCATGATGAGTCGCTGCCAAGTACGCCCCCCGATCCAGCCGCCTGGACCCAAGACCACAGCATAGCCGCGGCACTGGCCCAGGCCGGCCTGGCAGGTCTGGGCGGCGCGGTCTACCCGACCGGCCGAAAACTTGCCGAGGGTCGGCGCCTGGGGCTGAAAAGCCTGATCATCAACGGCGCGGAGTGCGAACCCTATATCAGCTGCGACGACATGCTGATGCGCGAACGCGCCGACGAGATCATTGCCGGCACCCTGGCCATGCTGGAGCTCACCGGCTGTCCGAGCGCCATCATCGCGCTGGAAGATGACAAGTCCGAAGCACTGGCCGCCCTTGAAGCCGCGGTGGCCGCGCGGCAGCGACGCGACCGCCTGGCCATTGTCACGGTACCCACGGTATTTCCGTCCGGGGGCGAGCGCCAGCTCATCCAGCTGATCACCGGCGAGGAGGTACCCTCGGGTGGCTATCCGCCAGATCTTGGCTACCTGTGCCAGAACGTCGGCACGGCCGCAGCACTGGCACGCTGGCTGGCCACCGGACGACCGGTGACCAGCCGGATCGTCACGGTCACCGGCGGCGGTGTCGCGAATCCGCAGAATCTCGAGGTGCGCCTGGGCACCCCCATCGCCGATCTCATTGCCGCCTGTGGCGGCTACCGGGACGGTGTCGTCCGGCTGATTATGGGCGGCGGCATGACCGGCATCGCACTGGCCAGTGATGAGGCACCGGTGACACGTGCCAGCAACTGCATCATTGCCGCCACCGTCGAGGAACTGCGCGATGAGCAAGCGCCGTTGCCGTGTATTCGCTGCGGCGACTGCGCCGATGCCTGCCCGGCCCGCCTGATGCCACAGCTGCTGCACTGGCATGCGCTGCGAGAAGATGACGCCGAACTTGCCGGCCTGAATCTCTTCGATTGCATCGAGTGCGGCTGCTGCGATCTCGTCTGCCCCAGCCATATTCCGCTGACCGAACAGTTCCGCGGTGCCAAACGCAGGCTCTGGCAGTCGCGCAGCGATGAACAGCGCGCGCGCGTAGCCGAGCGTCGCCATGAAGCGCGTCAGCAGCGCCTGGCAACACAGCAGGCCGCGCACCACGCACAGCTCGAGGAGGTTCGCGATTCCGCCCGCGACCCGCACGCCGCATCTGATGCGATCGCACAGATCATGGCGCGCGCCAAGCGCGACCGGGACAGCAGGCGCGAGGACGATAATTGAAGTTCGCCACCGCTGCCGCCCCACATCTGCAACCACGCAACAGCGTGGCGCGCATGATGTGGGAAGTCCTGCTGGCGCTCTCGCCGGCAGCGGTGATTCACGTCTGGTACTTCGGCCCCGGACTGATCTTCAACACCGCCGTCGCGGTACTCGCCGCCCTGGGCAGCGAAGCGCTGATGCTGCATCTGCGCGGCCGGCCGGTTGAGCGCCATATCGGCGACGGCAGCGCCGTACTGACAGCCGTGCTGCTGGCGTTCGCACTGCCACCATTGACGCCATGGTGGATTACCGCCACCGGCAGTGCGTTTGCGATCATCGTCGTCAAACACCTGTACGGCGGACTGGGATTCAATGTCTTCAATCCGGCGATGGCCGGATATGTCGTGCTGCTGATCTCCTTTCCGGGGCATATGTCGAACTGGACGCCACCAAATATCGGTGATCTCGACTACCCGTATCTGACGGTGCTGCAGACACTGAACTACACGCTCACCGGCCGACTCCCCGACGCCCTGACCATGGACGCACTGACACGGGCAACCCCGCTGGATGCGATGCGCAGCGGCCTGGCCCAGATGCAGACCGTGGGTGAGATCCGTGTCGACCCGACCTTCGGCGACTTCGGCGGGCGCGGCTGGGAATGGATCGGCAATTTCATCATTATCGGCGGCATCTACCTGCTGTGGCGCGGCATCATCCGCTGGCATATTCCTGTGGCGATGCTTGTGACGATTATGCTGCTGGCCACGATCAGTTTCTCGATCAACCCGGACCGCTTTTCGGGCCCCGGCTTCCACCTGTTCGCCGGCGCCACCTTGCTGGGTGCCTTCTTCATCGCCACCGATCCCGTGTCGGCAGCCACCACCAATCTCGGGCGACTGATCTACGGCGCAGGCATCGGCGTGCTGGTATTCGTGATCCGCAACTGGGGCGGCTATCCTGACGGCGTGGCCTTCGCAGTGCTGTTGATGAACCTGACTGTGCCATTGCTGGATCGCTATACACGGCCTCGGGTGTTCGGTACATGAGCACGCAGGCACCCCTGTTGCGCGGGCTGGTGGCCCTGGTCATCGTGGCCGCTGTGGCCGCCCTGATCGTGGCGCTGACCTGGCGGGCAGCGGCACCGCGGATCGCAGAGAATCAACGTCTGCTCGAACAGCAGCAGCTCGCCGAAGTACTGCCAGACGTGGACTTCGACAACCGCTTGACGGAGGCCCGCCTGTCGCTTGAAGGCGCGGCCGCACGTACAGCCGGAGTGGACACCGCATGGATCGCCCGACGCGGTATCGAACCGCTGGGTGTCATCCTGCGCGCAGTGGCCCCCGACGGCTACAGCGGCCGGATCGTGCTGCTGCTCGGGGTGACGCAGGGCGGGGAAGTGCTTGGCGTACGCGCACTCGAGCACCGCGAGACACCCGGCCTTGGCGATGCCATCGACATCGAGCGCTCCGACTGGATCCGGCAGTTTACCGGTCGCAGTCTCGACGAGCCTGCGCGCGCGGACTGGACAATTCGCCGCGATGGGGGCGCCTTCGACGGCATTACCGGTGCTACGATCACCTCGCGGGCGGTGATCCGGGCAGTGGAGCGCGCATTGCTATACTTTGAGCGCGAAGGCGCGGCACTGATGCATACACCGATACCGACGGATGTCGATGCGCCGTCCGACACAAGCCAATCCGTCGAATTCAGCGAGCCGCGGCCATGAGTACGCCAAGCACTGCCGATATCTTTCGTGACGGGCTGCTGCGGCGAAACGCAGGGCTGGTGCAGCTGCTGGGCCTGTGTCCGTTGCTGGCCGTCAGCAATTCAGTGGTCAATGGCCTGGGTCTCGGTCTGGCCACGCTGTTCGTGCTGGTGTGCACGAACCTCATCGTTTCGCTGCTGCGCGGCCTGCTGGTCACACCCTTGCGCATCCCGGTGTTCGTGCTGATCATCGCAGCACTGGTGACCGTGGTCGAACTGGTGCTGCAGGCCTGGTTTCCGGCACTCGACAGGCGCCTGGGGATCTTCGTACCACTGATTGTCACCAACTGTACGATTCTTGCGCGCGCTGAGGCCTTCGCCTCGCGCCAGCCGCCGCTGGCCGCCGGGCTGGACGGCCTGGCCACCGGCGCGGGATTTGCCGCAGTACTGATTGCACTGGGGGCATTGCGCGAACTCGTCGGGCGCGGAAGCCTGTTCGCCGGCATGGATCTGCTGTTCGGTGAAGCGGCCGCCGGCATCACGCTGAGCCTGCCTGTCGATGGCCTGCTGCTGGCCATCCTGCCACCCGGGGCCTTCATTGGCCTGGGCCTGATGATCGCGGTCTTCCGCTGGCAACAGCAGCGCCGCGACACTTCGGCGGACACCGCAACAACCGCCACGCCATCGCGCCCCACAGCATGAATGCACAGAAGCGCCACGAGATATTCAGCCGTCTGCGTGCGGCCAATCCGGCACCGACCACCGAGCTCGAATACTCCAGCCCCTTTGAGCTGCTCGTCGCCGTAATCCTCTCCGCCCAGGCCACGGACGTGGGCGTGAACAAGGCCACACGCAAGCTGTTCGCCGTCGCGCGTACGCCAGCAGGCCTGCTGGCGCTCGGCGAAGAGGGTGTGAAGTCGCATATCCGTACCATCGGCCTGTTCAACAGCAAGGCGAAGAACATCATCGCGACTTGCCGGACATTACTCGAACGCCATGACGGCGAAGTCCCTGCCGATCGTGAAGCGCTTGAGGCACTGCCCGGCGTCGGGCGCAAGACCGCGAATGTCGTGCTCAACACGGCCTTCGGCGAGGCCACCATCGCCGTGGACACGCACATATTCCGCGTGAGCAATCGCACCGGTATCGCTGCGGGAAAAAACGTGCTGGAAGTCGAGAAGCGTCTGCTGCGCGTCGTGCCAGATGAATTCAAACATGATGCCCACCACTGGCTCATCCTGCACGGTCGCTATGTGTGCAAGGCGCGCCGCCCTGAGTGCCCGCGCTGCATCATCGCCGATCTGTGCGAATACCGGCACAAGAGCGCCTGAGCATGTTCGCCGACCACGACCGCAACCAGCTGCGCCGCGTCTACCTCGCGGCGTGGCAGAAGGCCCGCAACGGTTTGCCAATGGAGCCGCTGGAGCGCCAGCTCGCCGAACTCATCGGCGAGCACCCCGAGTACCACGCGCTGCTAGAGGCGCCGGATGATGCGCTTGGCCGTGATTTCGCGAGCCAGGACGGTCAGGGCAATCCGTTCCTGCACCTGGGCCTGCACATGGCCATTCGCGAACAGGTGGCCACCGACCGCCCGGCCGGCATTCGTGCCGCCTGGCAGGCATTGTGTGCACATCACGGCGATGCCCACGCGGCCGAACATGGCATGATCGAAGTGCTTGCCCAGACGCTTTGGTCTGCTCAGCGTGATGCCACAGCGCCAGATGAACGCGCCTACCTGGCACGCCTGCAGCAGATCGCCGGATTGTCACAGTCGGATCCATCATGAACAGGAGCACGACGATGCACAGGTGCGCTTTGCTGCTCGCGATGCTGGCCCTGCCGTTGACAGGCAGCGCCAAGGAGTTTGAATGGCGCCTGGCCCACTATCTGCCCGAAGACCACTTCTTTGCCGCCGAATGGTTGCCGCAGTGGGTGGCAGCCATAGAGTCGGAAAGCCAGGGCCGGCTGCGCATCGTCATTCACCCAAACAATACGCTGCTGCGTCTGGGGGATATTGCGCCCGGTGTGCGCGATGGTCTGGCCGAGGTGGGTTTCGGTCCCGCGCCCGACGCCGCGGCCCTTTCGGTCCTCGGCCTGCCTTTCATTGCCGATTCGGCCGGCCACGGCACCCGCGTGGCGATGAGGTTGCTCGCCGATGGCGACCTGGATGAGGATCTTGCCGGTCTGCATGTGGTCCTGCTGCAAACCAATGCACCCTCGCTTGTCCACAGCCGCGGCAAACCCATCCGCGGACCTGCGGACATGCAGGGCATGCGCATGCGTGGTGCCACTCCGGGCATTCGGGCCCTGCTGGCCGCGCTGGGCGCCACACCCATCGAAGGATTCCTGGCCCCGCAGGTCTACGGTGCGCTGCGTGATGGCCATGTCGATGGCACGGTATTCCCGTACGAGGCCATGGGCGTATTCCGGCTGGCAGAACAGCTCGACTACCACACCGAAGTTTTCCTGTTTGTCTCCGCGCTGGGCCTGTTCGTCAGCGCCGATGCGCTGGCCGCCCTGCCAGCCGACCTTCAGGCTGTCGTGCGCGCTCACAGTGGTGCGAAGACAGCGCTGTCTGCCGCACGCGCCTGGGATGACGAGGAGTCACGCGGTCGTGCGCTGGCGGTCGCACAGGGCAACACCCTGATTCAGCCGACCAGCGACGAACGTGCAGCCTGGCGCTCGGCAGCAGGACGCTACACCGATGAGCGTCTTGCGGCACTGGCGTCGCGCACGGATGACCCGCAGCGCCTGCTTGCGCGAATCGAGGCGCTGGCGAGCGCGATGCGCGAATGATATGAGCAACAACAAGGCCGTTCGCTGGCTGCCCAGCGGTGAGATGGCCTTCGCTGCCGTGCACGATGCAATCGCGAATGCCCGCGAGAACGTGCAGTTGGAGACCTATATCCTGCGCGACGATGCCACGGGGCGAGGCATCCGGGACGCACTCAGCGAGGCCGCCCGTCGCGGCGTCCGTGTGCGTGTACTCATCGACGCATTCGGGTCGATGGCGCTGGGCAGTGACTTCTGGCATCCGCTGCAGCAAACCGGCGGCGAATACCGGGTGTTCAATCCCCTGCATGCCAGGCGCATCGTTTATCGCAACCATCGCAAGTGCGTCACCTGCGACAACGCTGTGGCGATCATCGGCGGTTTCAATATCGCCGACGAGTACGCCGGGGACGGCGTCACCCGCGGCTGGCGTGACCTGGGCGTGGCGCTCGAGGGTGCCGTGGTGACTCAACTGGTGCACGCCTTTGAGTCGCTCTACGCCATGGCGGATCTGTCACCAGGTCGTCTTGCCAGGCTGCGGCGGGCGACACAGCGAAAGCGAATACAGGCGCCGCCCGGCGAACTGCTGCTCGGCGGTCCCGGCACCGGCGCCAATCCACTCAAGGCCGCCCTGATGCGCGATCTGGCACGCGCGAAGCAGATCGAGATCAGCACAGCGTATTTTCTGCCCACCTGGGCACTGCGCCGCAGGCTGATGCGCTGCACCCGGCGCGGTGGCAAGGTGCGTGTGTTGCTGCCCGGCCCAACAGATGTGCCCCTGGCCAGGGATGCCGCTCGAGGGCTGTATCGCCGACTCCTGCGCGCTGGCGTAGCCGTTTACGAATACCAGCCACAGGTCCTGCATGCCAAACTCATCATCGCCGATGACATCGTCTTCGTCGGTTCGGCAAACTTCAACACGCGCAGCCTGCACATCGACTATGAACTGCTGCTACGCATCAAGGATGCCGCAGTGGCTGCAGAGGCCCGCGCATTGTTCGACTGTGATCTGCACCATGCCCGGGAGATCACGCCGAAAACCTGGCGGCTGGAACGCAGCCTGTGGGAACGACTGCGCCAGCGCTTTGCCTACTTCGTGATGGCGAGGCTCGATCCGCTCGTGGCGCGCTGGCTATGGCGCAACCGGGGTGACGGCGTGGACTAGCGCTTGCGAACCTGAGGCATCAGGTCGGTCAGCGTGCCCTCGAATGCCTCTGCGGCCATGGCCACGGTCTCCGAAAGCGTCGGGTGGGGATGAATAGTCAGCGCGATATCGGCGGCATCTGCGCCCATCTCGATCGCCAGGCAGACTTCCGAGATCAGGTCTCCCGCATTCAGCCCAACGATGCCGCCGCCGATGACGCGATGGGTCTGCGGATCGAACAGCAGTTTCGTGATGCCCTCGTCACGCCCCATGGCCAGCGAACGGCCACTGGCGGCCCACGGAAAGTTTGCCTTCTCGTAGCGGACTGACTCGGCTTTCGCCTGCGTCTCGGTCAACCCCACCCACGCCACTTCCGGATCGGTGTAGGCCACCGACGGAATCACACGGGCATCGAAGCTGCTCTTGCCCCCGGCTGCGACTTCGGCAGCGACCTTGCCTTCATGTACGGCCTTGTGCGCCAGCATCGGTCCGCCTGCGATATCGCCGATGGCGAAGATATGCGACACGTTGCTGCGACGCTGGCGATCGACCGCAATGAAACCCCGGTCATCGACTTCCACGCCGGCTTGTCGCGCGTCGATTTCGCCACCATTGGGTCTGCGTCCGACCGCGACCAGCACCCGTTCATAGCGCTGTGGTTCCGGCGCCTTGTCGCCCTCGAAACGCACCTCGATGGCGTCGTCATGAACCTCCACGCCCGCGACCTTCGTGCTCACCATGATCCGGCCGAAAAGTGCATCCAGGCGCTTTCGCAACGGACGTACCAGGTCCCGGTCAGTGCCCGGCATCAGCGCATCGGTCATCTCCACGACGTCGACTTTCACGCCCAGTGCCGCGTATACCGTGCCCATCTCCAGCCCGATGATGCCGCCGCCGACCACCAGCATGCGTTCAGGCAGATCCTTGAGTTCCAGGGCCCCGGTCGAGTCGATGATGCGCGGATCTTCCGGCCAGCCCGGCAGGCGCACCGCTTCGGAGCCTGCGGCAATGATGCACTGGTGAAAGGCGACAGTGGACTTGCCCTGCGGGCCGTCGACTTCCAGCAGATGGGGGCCGAGAAATCTGCCGACACCCTGCAGCACCGTCACTTTGCGCTTCTTTGCCAGCACCGCCAGGCCGTCGACCAGGCGCTTGACGACACCATCCTTCCAGCTACGCAGTGCGTCGGGATCGATCTGAGGCTTGCCAAAGCGGATGCCGTGATCGGCGAATGCGGCCGCCTCATCAATGACGCGCGCGGCATGCAGCAAGGCCTTGGAGGGAATGCAGCCGACGTTCAGACAGACGCCGCCGAGCACTGGCCAACGCTCGACCAGTGTGACCTCCATGCCCAGATCGGCGGCCCGGAACGCCGCGCTGTAGCCGCCAGGTCCTGCGCCCAATACCAGCAACGCGGTCTGCTGATCGGCCTCGGGGAGGGGTTCTTGTGTGTGCGCGGCGCTGGCTGGCGCGGCGTCAGCCGCATCGTCAGTGTCACCGGGCGAGTGCTTCGCATCACGCGTGTCATCCTGGCTCGATGTGGCCTGGCTCGATGTGGCCTGGCTCGATGTGGCCTGGCTCGATGTGGCCTGGCTCGCCTCATCCTTGCCTGCATCTTCCTGGCCGGCCGCAGTGTCCATGACGACGATCTCGCTGCCCTTGGCGACCCGATCCCCGACACTGACCAGCACTTCGCTGATTTTGCCTGCCACCGGCGCGGGCACGTCCATCGCCGCCTTGTCGGTCTCCAGCGTGATCAGCCCCTGTTCGGCGCTGACGTCGTCGCCTACCGAAACCAGCACGTCGATGACCTCAACCTCGTCGAAATCACCGAGGTCCGGCACCGTCACACGGGTCTGGCCGCTCAAGGGATGGCCTCCATCAGCCGCGAGACATTGGCCAGCGCCGAGGCCAGGGCCGTGGTGAAGCGCGCGCCATCGGCACCGTCGATGACGCGATGGTCATAGGACAGCGACAGCGGCAGAATCAGCCGCGGCGTGAAGCGCTCTTCTTCGGCATCCCAGACTGGCTGCATGCGCGATCTCGACACACCGAGGATCGCCACCTCGGGGGCATTGATGATCGGCGTGAACGCCGTACCACCGATGCCGCCAAGGCTGCTGACCGTGAAGCAGCCGCCCTGCATCTCCGCCCCCGTCAAGCGACCCTCGCGCGCCCGGCGCGAGAGCTTGGCGAGCAGATCGGCAATCTCGAATACATCTTTCTGATCTGCATCGCGAATGACCGGCACCATCAGTCCGTTGGGCGTATCGGCCGCGAATCCCAGGTGCATGTATTGCTTGAGCACGAGGTGTTCACCGTCGAGGCTGGCGTTGAACTGCGGGAATTCCTGCAGCGTGAGCGCACAGGCGCGCATGATGAATGCCAGCGGTGTGAGCTTGATACCGCGCGACTCGGCGCGTTCCTTCAGCGCCTGACGGCGCGCCTCGAGTTCCGTAATGTCAGCCTCGTCGTGCTGGGTGACATGCGGCAGATTGACCCAGCTGGCGTGCAGACGTGGCCCGGAGATCTTCTGCACGCGCGACAGCGGCTCGCGACGCACTTCCCCGAATTTCTCGAAATCGACCTTCGGCAACTCGGGCAGCGAACCGCCGCCCGCCTGGCGTGCACCGGCTATGGTGGCCTTGACCCAGCCCTTGACGTCTTCATCGGTCACGCGGCCCTTGCGGCCACTGCCCTTGACGGCAGCGAGATCCACCCCCAGCTCACGCGCAAGCTTGCGCACTGACGGACTTGCGTGAGCCTTGGCAAAGCCGGCCTCGTCGACCGGCTGCAATACCGGCGCCGCTGCGCGCTTGCCCCGGCCGGCGTCGGACCGTGGGGCCTCATCCGCGGCATACGCGTCATCCCCCTCATCAGCGTCATCCCAGTCATCCGCGGACGCCTGTGACTTCCGCGCTGCGTCGGCTGCCTGTTTGTCTGCGCCATCAGCGTCGTCGGATTTGCCGCTCCGCGCCTTGCCTTTGCCGGCTTTCGACTTCTTGCCGCTGTCGTCGGAGGCATCGGCCTCCTCGGCATCACCCCCGTCGTCAACGTCGTCTGCGCCGTCATCGGCATCGCCGCTGTCGGAGCCCTCGAGCTCAAGAATGACCGAGCCCTTGGATATGCGGTCGCCCGCGCTGACATGCACCGTCTTGATGCGACCGGCCGCCGTGGACGGCACATCCATCGCGGCCTTGTCAGTCTCCAGCGTAATCAGCGGATCATCCACAGCGACCGTGTCGCCAGGTTTGACCATCACCTCAATGACCTCGACTTCATCAAAGTCGCCGAGATCGGGAACACGAATCTCCACCATGTTTTCCTTTTTTCGGCACGCCCACACGCGCCATGCATGCAAAGCTACAGAGTGACCGGATCGTCCTTGTCGGGATCCACTTCGAGCCGGCGCATCGCATCGACAACAACTGATACATCCAGTGCGCCATCATCGGCCAGCGCCTTGAGCGCCTCAAGCACGACATGGTGACGATCGACTTCGAAGAAGTTGCGCAGAGCCGCGCGCGAGTCACTGCGGCCGAAACCGTCAGTGCCCAGCGTGACGAATCGACCGGGCACCCACTGGCGCACCTGGTCGGGCACGATCTTCATGTAGTCCGTGGCCGCGATGAACGGACCTTCCACGTCTGCCAGCGATTGCTCGACGAAACTGACCCGACGCTTGGCATCCGGGTGCCGGGTATTCCAGCGCTCCGTTGCCAGCGCATCACGACGCAGCTCATTGAAGCTGGTGACACTCCAGACATCCGCCGGGATATTGAAGTCGTGTTCGAGCAGCTCGGCGGCAGCAAGCACTTCCCGCAAAATGGTACCGCTGCCCATGAGCTGGACGCGTACCTTGCCTCGTCCGCCCTCGCGCAGTCGATACATGCCGCGCAGGACGCCCTCCTCGACGCCTTCAGGCATGGCCGGCTGCACATAGTTTTCGTTCATGCACGTCAGGTAGTAGAAGATGCTCTCTTCTTCGGCGTACATGCGCTTCAGACCGTCATGGACGATGATCGCGAGCTCGTAGGCATAGGTCGGATCGTAGGCGCGACAGTTCGGCACCGTGGAGGCCAGCACATGACTGTGGCCATCCTGGTGCTGCAGGCCCTCGCCTGCCAGTGTCGTGCGACCCGCGGTACCACCGATCAGGAAGCCGCGCGCACGCATATCGCCACCGGCCCAGATGAAGTCACCGATGCGCTGGAAGCCGAACATCGAGTAGTAGATGTAGAACGGCACCATCGGCACGCCGTGGTTGCTGTATGACGTGGCTGCAGCCAGCCAGGAGCAGAAACTGCCCGCCTCGTTGATGCCTTCCTCGAGAATCTGGCCCTTCGTGTCTTCACGATAAGCCATCAGCTGATCAGCATCCTGCGGCGTGTAGAGCTGGCCGACCGAGGAGTAAATACCGAACTGGCGGAACATGCCTTCCATGCCGAAGGTACGCGCCTCGTCGGGCACGATGGGCACGACATGTTTGCCGATGTTCTTGTCCTTCATCAGCGTGGTGAGCATGCGCACCAGCGCCATGGTCGTGGAGAACTAGCACTACCAACTAACTTCCAAAAGGGTCATGAACATAAACAGTGGGGGTAAGGCCACCGTGCCGCCCGAGATCCGGCGCTGCGGCAGCGAGCCACCCAGCTCCGCGCGACGCTCCCGCAGGTAGCGCATCTCCTCACTGTCTTCAGCCGGCCGCCGGAACGGCAACTCCGCGATCTCCTCATCGGAGACCGGAATATGGAAGCGGTCGCGGAAGGCCTTGAGATCGTCCTCGTCGAGCTTCTTCTGCTGGTGAGAGATGTTCTGGCCCTCACCGGCCTTGCCCAGACCAAAGCCCTTGACCGTCTTGGCCAGGATGACGGTGGGCTGGCCGGTGTGGCGCATCGCGGCATCGAACGCAGCGTAAACCTTGATCGGATCGTGGCCGCCGCGGTTCAGGCGCCAGATCTCGTCATCCGACATGTTTGCGACCATGGCCTTGAGTTCGGGATAGCGGCCGAAGAAATTCTCTCGCGTATAGGCGCCGGACTTGGACTTGAAGTTCTGGTAGTCACCGTCGACGCATTCCTCCATGACCCGCCGCAGCAGGCCCTTGTTATCCTTGGCCAGCAGCGGATCCCAGCGGCCACCCCACAGCACCTTGATGACATTCCAGCCCGCCCCCGAGAAGGCGGCTTCGAGTTCCTGGATGATCTTGCCGTTACCGCGCACGGGACCGTCGAGGCGCTGCAGGTTGCAGTTGACGACAAATACCAGGTTATCGAGTTTCTCGCGCACCGGCATGGTGATCGCGCCCAGGGATTCGGGCTCATCCATTTCACCATCGCCGAGAAAGGCCCAGACCTTGCGGTCGTCAGTATCCAGGATGCCGCGATGCTTCAGGTAACGCATGAAGCGCGCCTGGTAGATCGCCATCATCGGTCCCAGGCCCATGGAGACGGTCGGGAACTGCCAGAAATCCGGCATCAGCCAGGGATGGGGATACGAGGGCAGGCCGGGGCCGGCGACCTCCTGGCGGAAGTGCTTGAGCTGGTCCTCGCTCAGGCGGCCTTCCAGGTAGGCGCGTGCATAAATACCGGGCGAGGAATGGCCCTGGATATACACAAGATCGCCGCCGTGCTTTTCCGACGGCGCACGCCAGAAGTGATTGAAGCCCGTTTCATACAGTGTCGCAGACGATGCATAAGTGGAGATATGCCCACCGTATTCAGAGCTCTTGCGATTGGCTGCCACGACCATCGCCATCGCATTCCAGCGGATATAGGCTTCGAGTCGGCGCTCGAGCGAACGATCACCCGGGTACTCGGGCTGATGGCCGGTGGGAATCGTATTCAGATAGGCCGTATTCGGGCTGTACGGCAGGTAGGCCCCGGAGCGTCGCGCATGATCGATCATCCGCTCCAGCAGGAAATGCGCACGCTCCGCACCATGCACCCTGAGCACCGAGTCGATGGATTCCAGCCAATCCCGCGTCTCCAGAGGGTCGACATCATCAGGGTGCCGAATCATCGACGTTACGCTCTGTGCCATGGTTTTGTTCCTTGGATGTTTGCTGCACTGTCGCCTTGTCCCCGCATCCGGGCTAGACTGATGGGCTTTCCCGGACAACGCATGACGCGAAGCGCCCTTGCGTACCTGCGACTCAATCCGGAAATTTTAACATGGTCCCGACCGGGACCGGCTATGGATAACTGCTGATGAGTGACACACCGGCCCTGCAGCCGATCGCACGACGCTTTCGGGGCTTTCTGCCCGTGGTCGTCGATGTCGAGACGGGCGGCTTCAATGCGGCCACCGATGCGCTGCTGGAGATCGCCGCGGTACTGCTGCACATGGACGATGGCGGCAGGCTGCAACGCCGCGAGACATTTCGCTATCACGTGAAACCATTTGCCGGTGCGAACATGGAACCCGCGTCGCTGGCGGTCAACGGCATCGACCCCCACCATCCGCTCAGGCCGGCCATCCCCGAGCATGATGCGTTGCAGCGCGTATTTCGCGAAGTGCGTCGCGAACTCAAGGAGACCGGCTGCAATCGCGCCGTGCTGGTCGGGCACAATTCGTTCTTCGACCTCAATTTTCTCAACTCGGCGGTGGAGCGCTGCGGCATCAAGCGCAATCCCTTCCACCCGTTCTCGAGCTTCGATACCGCAACACTGGCCGGCGTGGCGTTCGGCCAGACCGTGCTGTCACGCGCAGCGCAGGCTGCCGGCATGGATTGGGAGTCGGATCGCGCGCACTCGGCAGCCTACGATGCCGAACAAACCGCCGATCTGTTCTGCGAAATCGTCAACCGGTTTCGCGGCGTGTATGAGGCAAGCCTGCCCGCCCATTTGCGAGACGGCGGCTTGCCACGGGACTAAACCAGCCGTTGGGTTATGTGACCGGGCGTGACCGGGACAGCCGCCCGGGCCAGGCAGACCTCAGGCGGCGCGCGTACTCTCTATGAGCTGCTCGAGTTCGCCGGATTCGTAGAGTTCCATGGCAATATCGCAGCCGCCAATGAGTTCGCCATTGACGTAGAGCTGCGGATACGTGGGCCAGCTCGAGTGCACCTTCAGCGCCTCGCGCAGTTCAGGGTCCTCGAAAATATTGACATAGGCGAACTCGGTCCCCAGGGCGCGCAGAATACCTGCCACGCGCGCGGAAAAACCGCACTGGGGAAAATCCGGCGAGCCCTTCATGTACAGCAGTACCGGATGCTCCGAGAGCTGCTGCTTGATGCGTTCACTGACGTCGCTCATGGTGTCATCCTTTCATTCATGGTCAATCTGCGGGTACCCGCAGGTGATTACGCACCGCGGCGACCTGCCCGATGCTCGCGGCGACCTCTCCGGCGCGCACCCGCTGTGAGGCACTGGGCACGCTACCGCGAAGAAACACCACCTGTCGACTGACTTCGACCGAAATATCGCTGTCATCGACAGACCTGTCGTTCGCCAGGGCGCTGCGTACCTGTTCGAGAATCGCGCTATCGCTGGCGGTGCCGGCGCCGCCGCCACCCTGGCCGCCGCCGCCCATCAGCATCGCCGTGCATCCGCCCAGACTCAGCAGCGCCAGCAGTGCCCCGATCGGCAGCCAGCAGGCCTGCGAACGGCTGATCAGCGCACTCATCCGCCGCGATGCCACAGATCGGAGCTCCCCGGCCGCTGCGCCAGACTCGCAACAATACGCCACTGTTGCTCGGCGCTCATGCCGGACCAGTCCGCAATCTCGTCGAGCGTGCGTCGGCAACCCAGGCAGACCTGATGCTCATCAAGCGTGCAGATATTGACGCAAGGCGTGGGCGGGCGTGGCTGGGACATCGTGACCCTGACTTCCTTTGTCATATGGATCCATTGAAGTATGCCGGATCGTCGCCTATTCTTCCAGCCACCGCGGGATGATATCTCTCTTGCAGCCGCCCCCCAGCGGCACTTCACCGCGGTGTCATATTGCAAACCAGGAGTAAAAAAACGATGAATCCGCTCAATACCATCAAGGGCACACTGATCGCGGGCTTCGTGCTCGCCGTGGTGATCGCGCTGGTCGCCCAGGACGCCATCAGTGGTGTCGCGGCCACGGCGCTGATCATCTGGCTGCACGTCATCGCGGGCATCATCTGGATTGGTCTTCTCTATTATTTCAATTTCGTGCAGGTACCTGCGCTGGCTGAAGCGGCCGCGGACTCCGGCGGACCGGGCGGTGCCGGCATCAGCCGCTATGTGGCCCCGCGCGCGCTGCTGTGGTTCCGCTGGGCGGCGCTGGCCACCTGGGTGACCGGTTTCGCCTTTCTTGCGCATACGCAGAACATGGGCGCGTTCGCACTGGGCCTGCTGGGCGAGGGCGTGAACTCCTACCAGCTCACGATCGGCATCGGTGCCTGGCTTGGCACGATCATGTTGTTCAACGTCTGGGTGCTGATCTGGCCGAACCAGAAGAAAGTGCTGGGCATCGTCGAGGCCACGGCCGACGAAATCGCCAAGGCCAAGCGCACGGCGTTTCTCGCCTCGCGTACGAACACCCTGCTGTCGATCCCGATGCTGATGTCGATGGTCGGCGCCGGTCACGGCTTCTTCATCTGATCGCCTCGCCCGGGCGCCGTTGCCAGTGTCTGCCAGTAACGGTCGCCCGGGTGCCCGGTCGGTGGCTATGGATGAGGCCACGCGCGCATCCATCGCAGCAACCGTCAGTACGGCGCTCGCAGAGGATGTCGGCAGCGGCGATGTCACGGCTCAGCTGATTCCGCTGGGTCGCAGCGCGCGTGCCGAGTTGACCTGTCGCGAAGATGCCGTGCTCTGCGGCCGCGCCTGGGCCGAGGAAGTCTACCGACAGATCGACCCCCAGGTCATGCTGCACTGGAGCTACGACGAGGGCGCACGGATCGCCGCCGGTACCGCGATCTGCCGCCTGGAGGGGCCGGCACGGGCCATGCTCACCGGCGAGCGCTGTGCCATGAACTTCCTGCAAACCCTCTCCGGCACGGCCACCGCGGCGGCCCGCTACGTCGAGGTTGTCAGCGGCACGGGCGCCGCGATCCTCGACACACGCAAGACACTGCCGGGCCTGCGGCTTGCCCAGAAATATGCCGCGCGCTGCGGCGGCGCAAGCAACCACAGGGTCGGCCTGTTCGACGCCATTTTGATCAAGGAAAACCACATCTTTGCGGCCGGCTCGATCACTGCGGCCGTGACGGCCGCCCGGCACCTGGATGCCGCTGTGCCGCTGGAAGTCGAGGTCGAGGACCTGGCCGGGGCCAGCGAAGCCATCGCTGCCGGTGCGCGCAGCCTGCTGCTGGACAATTTTACGCTGGAGATGCTGCGCGAGGCCGTCGCGCTGCGCGATCGCGATGCCCCGGAGACCACGCTGGAGGCCTCTGGCGGGGTGTCTCTGGACACCGTGCGCGCGATCGCCGAGACCGGCGTTGATTTCATTTCGGTGGGGGGCATCACCAAGCACCTGCAGGCTGTCGACCTGTCGATGCGCTTCGAACTCTCGGCGTAAAGTTGCGCAATCGGACCGCAACCCTCAGGTCGCGCCTGAAGCACTAGAGATTGACGGCGAACGACTCCACGCGCTTGGGCTCGGAGATGCCATAGCCCTGGGCGTAGTCAATGCCCATGCCCCGCAGCATCGCGATGATTTCCTGGTTCTCGGCGAACTCGGCAATGGTCTTCTTGCCGGTGAGATGGCCGAGCTCATTGATGGAGCGCACCATCTCGCGATCGATCGGATCGTGCAGGATCTCCTTGACGAAACTACCGTCGATCTTCAGGAAATCCACCGGGAAGTGCTTCAGGTAACCGAATGACGACAGTCCCGTACCGAAGTCATCCAGCGCGAACATGCAGCCGAGTTCCTTCAGGGCCTGGATGAAGCGGTTGGCCTGGGAGTAGTTCGCAACGGCTGCGGTCTCGGTGATCTCGAAACAGATCTTGCGTGCATCCAGCCCCGAACGGTGAAACTGCTCGATCACGAAAGGCAGGAATTTGTCGTCACCCAGGCTCTGGCCGGAGAGATTGATCGAGCACAGCGCCAGGCGCTCACGTTCGTCGGCCTCCGATACCAGCCAGCGAAAGGCGTGTTCGATGACCCAGCGATCGATGGCCGGTGTGATGCCATAGCGCTCGGCCGCGGTAATGAACAGCTCGGGCGAAATGAAAGCGCCGTTCTCGTCGCGCATGCGCAGCAACAATTCGTAATGCGCGCCATCCTCGCGTCCCTGCAAGGGCAGGATGGTCTGACGGAAAAGCTCGAAGCGGCCGTCATCCAGCGCATTGTTGATGCGTGCCGCCCACTGCATCTCGCGGCGCCGGCGCATCAGGTCGAGGTCATTCTCCTCGTAGCTGTAGACGCGATTGCGGCCTGCGTCCTTGGCCGCCTGGCAGGCACTGTCGGCGGCCGAGAGTATGCCTGCAACGTCCTCGCTGTGCGGCAGGATCGGCACCACGCCGATGCTGGTGCCGAGCCGGAAGTTGCGCTCGTCCCAGGCGAAGCGGTATTCACCCACGGCCTCGCGGAGGATTTCTGCTGTACGCATCGCCTCCT
>JAFIFN010000228.1 GCA_020832005.1 Gammaproteobacteria bacterium
CACGCAGGCTGCGCGTGCGCAGGCCTCCACGCGCGCAAGATCGGTCTGCACGTCGAAGAAAGCGATGTTGTCGGCGAGCGATCCGGACAACAGTCGATCATCCTGCATGACCACGCCGATGCGTGATCGCACGGCGCGCAGACCCCAGTGTGATATTGGACGCCCGTCGTAGAGAATGCGTCCCTCGGCAGGCGCATATAGCCCAACCAGCAGCTTGATCAACGTAGACTTGCCGCCGCCCGATCGCCCGACGATCGCCACGCGTTCGCCAGGCCTGATCTCCAGCGACAGCCCGTCGATGACCCAGGGCTCGTTATCGCCATAGCGAAAGCGAAGCCTGTCGACATGCACGTGTCCCGACAGCGGTACGCGTGCCAGGCTTCCAGCGTCGCCATCCGCTTCGGGTTCACCCTGAATGATGTCTGCCAGCCGTTCCAGGTGCAGGCCGACAAGGCGCCATTCGAAAAACACTGCGACCAACCCTTCCGCGGCCGAGGAGAATGAACTGCGATAGGACTGGAATGCAAACAGCATTCCCAGCGTCATGCTGCCGGCGATGACCGCGCCTGCGCCGAGGTAGAGCACCACCAGCATCTGCAGCGTGGAGAGCAGCGCATGGCCGGCGCCCGCCCAGGCGCCGAAGCGCGTCAGGCGGATGCCGACGTTGAGATGATCGGCGAACAGGTTCTGCCAGCCGGCATGACGAATGTCCTCGCGCCCGAACAGCTTGACGGCGCGCACCGCGCGGATGGTTTCCAGGAAGTGGCTCTTGGTGTCTGCGGAGGTCTGGATCTGGGCTTGCGTGAGCTCCCGAACATAGGGAAAGCTCGCCAGCCGGGCGAGGAAATGCACCAGCAGGAAGGCCACGACTACGGCCGTCAGCACAGGGGCATAGAAGATCATGAAGGCCAGCGTGCCGAGTGCCAGCAGACCATCGAGCGCGGCGCGCATGACACCCGAGGTGATCAGGTTCTGCACCGGACCCAGGGATTCAAAGCGCGTGACCACATCACCGATATGCCGCTTCTCGAAAAATGCCACCGGCAGGCGCAGCAGGTGGCGCAGCAGGTTCGCGCGCATCTGGAAGGTCATCAGGTTGCCCAGATACATGGCAACAAAGCTTCTCAACAAACCGATGGCCGTCTGTAACAGGGCAAGCAGCGCGAACCCCAGGATGACGGTATCGAGCAGTCGCGCATCCTGACGAGCGATCGCCTCGTCGACGACCAGCTGATTGACCAGTGGCGCGAGCAGCGCGAATGCCTGCAATACCAGCGAGAGTGCGAACAGTTGCCACAGGCTGCCGGCCAGGCCCCGGATACGCGACCAGAAGTCGCTCAGGCGCGGCGGTGCGATTTGCGGGCCTGGTTCGAACGCCTGCGTCGGCGTGAGCTCAACCGCCACCCCGGTAAAGTGCGCGGAAGCACTGGCAAGCGGTAGCCGGCGCCTGCCGTGCGCCGGGTCGTGGATGACAAGCTCGCGGGCATGGCTGCGGGCCAGTACCACGAAGTGGTTCAGGTCCCAGTGCAGTATGGCAGGGGTCTTGAGCTGGTCGAGCTCGTCGAGTTCGCAGCGCACGGCGCGCGCAGCGAATCCCAGGGTATCGGCGCAGGCAATGAGATCACGCAGCGTCATGCCCTTCAGCGACAGCGAGAACCGCGCGCGAAGCTCGGCCAGCGACGTGCGCCTGCCATGGCGGCTTGCGACCATGGCCAGGCACGCGAGCCCGCACTCCGAGGCCTCGGCCTGCAGCAGTGCAGGCATCCGTCCACGCTGGAACAACTCCTCCATCATCCCGATCCCTGGGATGGCCGATCACCTGTGTACCACCTTCAACGGCGAGCACCACGGGCTGCTTCCGGCGTGAACGCCGAGAAATGTCGATTGCGTTGTGGGGCGCCAGCGGTGAAAAAGGCAGTGCCGAACCGGAGCCGCGAGGATGTCTGTCATGGGGCTGTTCAGGCCCGAGGCGCTTGCGGCGAACGCACGCAGCACCATGGGCGAGGTATTGATCGTTCAGCCGCCGCTGTTCGCGATCATGTCATTCGCCGCAGTGATCGTGTCGCTCGCAGCCATCAGCCTGCTGGTATTCGGTGAGTTCTCGCGCAAGGAAACGGTGTCAGGCTATCTGGCACCACGCGAAGGCGTGGCGGCCGTGGTGGCCGCCCGCGGCGGGGTCGTCACAGGTGTCTTTGTCGGCGAGGGCGATGTCGTGGCCGAAGGCGACCTGCTGGTCAGTCTGTCCACGGATTCGATCTCGGGGGAGGGCGTCGGCACGCTGTCCGCGCAGCTGGCGGAGTTGCGGACGCGCATTCGCGAGCAGCGGCTGCAGGCCGACATGAACTCTGCCCGATTGGCAGCCGAGACTGCGCGCACCCAGGACCGCATTGCTGCCGTGGCGGCGGATATCCAGCGGCTGGAGCGCCGTACCGCACTCACGGCCGAGAGTCTGGCGCTGGCGCAGGACCAATGGCGGCGCTGGCAGCGCATCGGTGAGCGCGGCATCGCAGCTGCAGGCGAGCTGGATGCCCGCCGTCAGGAACTCATCAGCGCGCAGGTTGCCGCCGCCGAGATCGAACGCCTGGTGGCCGAACGCCATGCGGAGCTGGGCGATCTTCGCCATTCGGCAGTACTGTTATCGCTGGAGGCCGAACTTGCCGAGTCGCGGGCGCGAGCGGACATCGCGGTACTCGAGCAGTCACATCGTGAGCTGCTGGGGGCCATCGGCTACACGCTGGCCGCGCCGGTGGCCGGGCGCGTCACCTCGGTACAGGCCACCGTAGGCCTGCCCGCCCGACCCGATCAGCCGCTGGCTGCGATCCTGCCAACCGGCACCCGGCTGTGGGCGCACCTGTTCACCCCCACCCGTGCCGCAGGCTTTGTCGAGGCCGGCCAGCCGGTGCACCTGCGCATCGATGCCTTCCCCTATCAGCGCTTCGGCGCGCTCGATGGCTACATCAGCGAAGTCTCGCGCGCCGTGCTCTCGCCGATGGAGATTGCCGGACCCATCGCGGTGACCGAGCCTGTGTACCGGCTGGGTGTCGAGCTTGAGATCCAGCGCATGAACGCCTACGGCACAGCACAGGCGCTGCAAAGCGGCATGACGCTGCAGGCCGATGTCATCGTCGATCGTCGGCCCTTGTGGCGCTGGTTTATTGATCCGGTGCAGGCGGTGCGGGGACACTGATGCCGGAGGCGCCGTAACCCGTGTGCTTCGTCATGGACATAAACTTGCACGTTCACCGAGTTATCTGACTGGTCGGGAATGCGTTGCAGTGCTGCAATCGACTCGCAGCCCTTCGTGGGCGGGCCCTTAGCCATGGATTAACCAGTCAGGAGGACAACGGCCATGAGAGCACTGAAACCGTCAGAGCTGCGCATCGTCAGTGGTGGGCTGCTGCAGCATCAGGACGATATCTACCAGGACTTCGGCGGGACTTCCGACCCCGTATTCGGTCAGGTCTACCAACTCGAAGGGCAGGGCAGCGATCCGAGCTGCCAACCTGGATTCGTCGGGCCTCCACTCCCCAGCTGCTATGGAGACAGCTCGAGTAGCAGCGGGGCATCGGGCGGTCAGTATTGCGAAGCCGCACAGAGCGTCCAGGAATTCTGCGAGATCGCACAGTTTCTTGCCTTGCCGATGCTTCATTACGGAGCCGGAATTCAGTTGACCTGTACCGTTGCCCAAGGGGCCGCATACGCTTACCAGAGTAGCTACTGCACGAAGTAACGCGAAACCATGGCCAAGCGGTTGCAGCAGCTGGCTGCTGCAACCCCTTAGCCGGGGTAATTTAGGACATCCAGTGGGCGAAGGGGGGTGAGATGAAATAACCCGTGATGCTGGCCAACAA
>JAFIFN010000229.1 GCA_020832005.1 Gammaproteobacteria bacterium
GTGCATGGGCCTCATCGACGATTGACACACCTATGTCGTTATCTCTAATTCTCTTGGCGCCGAAACCGCATGCCTCAACGAGCCGGAGGTTCTTTTCCCATTCGCTTGCATCGCGCCAGACAACGCCGAGGTCTCGCGTACCTGCTTTTTGGTCATGGGTCGTAAACGGAATGTACGCGTTGGCCTTCAGGACAAAGCCATCCGCGGCACGCACGCCTGACGCCTGACAGAACATCGAGCGCCAATTGCTGTTCTGACTGGCGGAAGTCGTCACCATCGTGACAGACCGATCCTCCCCGCCGAAGTCCTGCGCCAGCTTCGCCCAGATGCGTGCAGCCACCACAGACTTGCCAGAGCCAGGCGGCCCCTGGACGATGACCACTCTCTTGCGATCAGATGACATTGCCTCCGTAACCTCAGCCATCGACACGGAGAACGCCGTCCTCTGCTCGTCCAGGAGTACGAACGGACTTGACTTCTCGTCGGCAAGTTGCGCTCCGACCTGGATACACAGCGAACGCGGCTGCGAGTATCTGCCGTGCTCGAACTCGTGGGCGAACTCTGCATCAGGAGCGGTCAGGCGGTCCCGCAGATAGCGCGGAAAAGCCGGGAACTCCGCTGGCCGGGTGGAGAACAGCGGATACGTCGTGGCAAGACTCTCGTTCGGGGCTGCCCTGTACTCAGCAAGTGCCGCCGCTTGCGTAAAGAACACGCAACCGTCGACTTGAGCGTCACGGTGTTGCACCGCGGAGTGGAACGCCCGACAGTATTCGACATACCCCTGCACCTGGTCCGCGGGATGAATCGCGTCCCCGAAGTGGCGTTGCATGAGCCCCGTGTAGCGGCCACGTACATCTGATGCGGTGTTCCAGTGTTTCAACTCTACGATGACGACAGAGGCCCGCTCGTGATTTCGGCCGATAAGGACCACATCGCACCACTTCGGGGAGTTGGGCAATCGGTACTCCAATGCCACATCTCCAGCACCCGCGAAGAACAGGTGAATGCCTTCGAAGTACTGCTCTCCAACCGCCTCGGCCAGGATCGGAAGCGAACTGCGCCACGATTCCTCCTCACGGGCTCCACCCCGCCCTGTAGCACGCCGCAGATCTGCAACCAGCCGGTTCAGACTCGCCGTGTCGCCAACAGTCGTACAGAACTCCTTGACCGTCATCAGCATCCGCGTACCTCTATCGCGTTGGCCTCGCCGGATCCCGGCGTGGGTTGCTCCTGTCCTAGCCCCACTCCGGAATCTGTTGGTCCCGCCGCAGGCTTGCCCGCAGCGTCGCGAGCCCTTCGAACACTTCGGTTACATCCGCCGGATTCACAACGAAGGGCAGCGCGCAGCGTACCTCCTCGTCAAAACGCATGGCGTGCTGCTCTGAATGCCCACGCAGATTCTCCCACCAGCCGCAAAGCCTCTCCTCAGCAGTCATCATCAGCGCAAGCGACGGCAGACGATCGCCTTTTCGGCTATTCGCGCTCTGCGTCACCGGCGCCAGATTCCATAGGTCATTGCACGGCCAGCGCGAAAAGGGCATCAGGTGATCGACAGCGTAGTCACCGCGCAGCCGGCTGGCTGTCCATACGCAGGTGATGCGACGATCCCTCTCCCGCAGCGAATCAACCACGCGACGGACTCCGGCGGTGTCGTGTTGGGGATCGATCCAGCGCAGCAGCCCCTGATAGGTCTCCCAAGAGCGAGCATGCTCACCCTCGTAACGGCGCATCAAGCCGATCCATTCGGCCGTCAGCGCAGGTTCGATCCATACTGCATGCCGAGTCATCGCCTGCCAGAGCAACTCCGGTACGACGAAGGTGCCGAAAGTGCTCAGGTAAGGCGACGCAAGCGTCAGCTCGCCGCTGGTACGCACGCGGTGTGGCTCGATTTCAAAAATCGGCGACTGCGTACCCGGCCAAGTAATGTAGCGCGCCGGCATGGTTCGAATGACATGCGAAGTTTCGCGCAGCGCGACGGCGAGATGCCGGGCCTGGACTCCCGTCACACGTGCCCCGGGCTTAAGACTGTACGGAGACATCGTCAGCTCACTGAAGGCTTGGGTGGCGAAAGCCGGTTTGGCGCGATCGTCCGGAAGTTGTGGAATCAATGCGCGGAGCAGCGGCAGATAGGTGCGGATCCAGTAAAGCGCCACGAGTCCGAGCGGAAGATGCACCTTGCCGTTTCCATCGGAGGTGGCGACGCCAGCGGCGCCAGCAGCAATCTGAATCAGGCAACGAAGCAGACCGAGCTTGTAGGTGGAAGACTTGGCGTCGTTCAGGACGATGCTGCGCAGGATCGGAAAAGCCCCGCTGCCGTCATCCGGCAGTTCTAGGACCACGGCCTCCCAGGAAACGCTGGGGCGCCGCTGCACATCGTCGGCCCGGCCCGTGAACCTGCAGATCAGCCCGTGTTCGCTGGCCAGGCGTAGCAGTTCCTCGATCGACACCGGATGAGCGACCCTGCCGTCTTCGAAACTGCCATGGCGCAGCGTGATGATTAGCCGTCCGCCAGGTCGAAGCCGATTGGAGAGCTTGCGAAACGCCCTTGAGCGATCTGCAGGCGGCAGATGCATCCATACGGCACTCAGCCAGATCAGGTCCCAGGCAGTTGTGGCGCGACCGATGTGAGTTAACTCGGGCAACCGGTCATCAATCCAGTGGATACGTGGATTGCGGCCTGCGCCTTCAGCGAGATCGCGCAATCCGGCCGCCGGCTCAACCGCAAACACCTCGTGACCGCATGCGGCGAACCAGCGGGCATCACGACCTGAGCCTGCGCCGACGTCAAGCACCAAGCCGGGTGCTTTCGGTAACCATTCGAGCACCGCTGCATGAGCGGTCTCGAAGTTCATCGCATCATAGCGCCGTGCCAGAGTCGCGGCGTTCTTGTGGTAGAACTCGACGATCCGAGTATTTCGGGACATGCGGCACTTCGGTTACCCGGGAATCAGGCGGATAGTACCGGAGCCTGCCGCTGCAGGCGAAGCACTGCGGATTCCCATACAGACCCGAGAACACATTAAGATACTCGTATGAACCCCGAGAGCCTCGAATCCCTGCGCAAGCAGCTAGCCGAATTCGCAGCAGCGCGCGACTGGGACCAGTTCCATTCGCCGAAGAACCTGGCGATGGCGCTTGCGGCAGAGGTTGGAGAGCTGCTGGAGCATTTTCAGTGGCTCACCGAGCAGGAAAGCCGGGAACTGACCGGCGAGACGCGTGTAGCAGTCGCCCACGAGATCGCGGACATCCAGATCTACCTGGTACGACTGGCCGACAAGCTTGGCATCGACCTGCTCGCTGCCGCTGGCGAGAAAATGGCACTCAACGCGGAGAGGTATCCGGTGGAGCGGGCGCGGGGCAACGCCAGGAAACACACTAAGCTGTAGGCATGAAATCGCCGAATTAGTCGTTGGCGACAGGGCTGACAACTCATGCCATCTGGCGCCTGGCGTAATCAGCGTCGCAAGTTACCTTCCGACCACGCAGTCGAACCCGATCATCCTCGATACCCAGCAGCTCGGCCTGGATCGCGCTCGCCTCTTCCTGCTCGAGTACGGGGCGATCCTGCGGCAGAAATCCAACGGCAGCGTCGAGCCGTTTCTGCAGCCGCCCGGAATCCCAGATCCGTACGGGTGAGGGTTGCTTCCGCGACCGCGCAAAAAGCGCCTTCAGGAACTGGCGCACGGATCGGCGGCTGTGCTTGGTATCGGGAAACTTCGCCACGAGACGCGGCAGCAAAGCACTGTCAGGATTGTGTACGGCGAGTCCCATCAGATACTGCCATGTCGCCAGCGGCCCCAAGCGGAC
>JAFIFN010000230.1 GCA_020832005.1 Gammaproteobacteria bacterium
GAACCGATGGTTAAGCAGCGCCAGACCGATCTGAGTGCCCATCGCACGTCCCCGGACGCGGCCGACCTGCGCCACGGGGCGGCGCGTGGCAGATTCAGTCCGCAGTTCGAGGCAGAGTTCATCCGTGCCCGCCTGTGGGACAACCGGACCCTCATCCGGGTGGTGTGTACGTTGGCAGTGGTATTGGCGGCTTTCCGGGCAACGGAACTGGTCTTCGCAGGCCTCTGGCACCACGCCCATTTCATCGGTGTCACATTTGTGCTGGCGGCATCTGTCGCGCTCGCAGTGATCGCCTGGAGCCGGGCATTCGAGCGTATCTATCTGCCTGTGGCGACGATCATCGTGCCGATTCGTAACGCTGTGGCGGGTGCCCTTGTCGGTGCTGCCGCCACACACGGCCAGCCCGAGATGCTGATGCTCCTGCCGTTCATGGTGCTGGGGCCGTTTTTCTTCCTCGGCGTGAGCTTTCGTACGGCTGTTGTCGCCGTCGCACTGACGCTGTTGTCCTTCGTGGTGTCGGCCACGTTCTTCGACATGGCGATGCCGGCCCTGCTCCGGTCGTCTCTGCTGCTCATTTTTGCCGCAGCAGCATGCGCCATCGCTGCACTACAACTTGAGAAGTGGTCACGCAGGAGTTTTCTCGAAAGCCATCTCCTGGCGACACACGCGCACTACGATGCATTGACAGGACTGAAGAACCGCCGGGTCTTCGATGAACACTTAAGCCGTGTTTGGCAGCAGGCCATCGACGATCGCCGGTCAATCGCCATCCTGTTGATCGATGTCGATCACTTCAAGGCTTTCAACGACAGCTACGGCCACCAGGCCGGCGACAGGGCGCTACAGGGAATCGCACAAACACTCCGACCGCTGGTGTCGCGTCCTCTCGACCTGCTTGCGCGATATGGCGGCGAGGAGTTCGTGGTCATTCTGTACGGTATCGATAGGCGTGGAGCCCAGGCGCTGGCGAATCAGATGCGTGTCGCAGTCAGCGAGCGTGACATCAGTAACCGGACGTCGAAGGCGGGCACCTCGGTCACGATCAGCATCGGTGTTGCCGTAGTCGAGCCCAGCCGCGACCGCCAGCCAGATGGTGCGCTGCAGCTTGCCGACCAGGCACTTTACACAGCGAAAATGCACGGCCGAAATCGCGTCGAACTCATGGATGAGACAGCCCACGCGCAACTCGAGACGGGTGTCTTCGCCCGCATAGGCTAATCCGCACTTCGCGACGACCGCAGCAACCATGCTGATCGTAGGCGATTCGCCAGGCTGCGATTGCCTCCTTCTTCCCGCTACCGGATTCTGCTTGCATTCTCTTGCGGGATGGATCTAGTCTCGTTGGATTGCTCTCTTTTCCGGCCCGGGAGGATCCCATGAGGATTTCGACCCACGGAACCGGCGTGTCGAGCGTTGTTCTTGCTCTGGCGCTGCTGATCCCTTCAGCCGCGAGTGGGGTTCATCCCAACGCGCTGCCCCTGATGGTCGCCGAGCACTGGAACCTTACCTTCACGGTGACCCGGCCGGACGAAACCGACATGCAGCTGCACCCGCAGATTCACCAGCGGCAATCGATCCGCACCGTCGCCACCGGTTCGTTGCTGCTTCAGCGTCCGCAAGACTGGCACGGCGGCGGCGTGTGGGAAGCGCGTCAGCGCGTGTCGGCGTCGCACGTCGAAAGCGCCACGCTCACGCTCATGCTGCCCGAAGGTGAGCCGATGATCGTCGAGACCGAGGCCAGCGCCAGCCACGCTCCCCTGGGATCCGCTCGCCTGCACATCGACGCTGAGGAAGGTACCTACAGCCTGAGCGTGCGGAGCAACCCGTTTCCGATCGACGTGAACTCGGTGACCCGGCTCGACCCGGAGGTGATGTCTTCACTGGAGGCCATGGCTGCAGTACCCGCGCTGGCGATCATGGCCCATATGGTGCTTCGGGAGTTGGAGCCTAAAACACTCAAGCGCCAGGCCCGGGCTGCGGGCGGGGCGTTTCATGACGAGCCCCTGCCGCGAGAAGGCGCGCTGCGCGGTCGGAAGGAACTGGATCACGGCGTTGTCCTTGAATGGACGCTCACCCCGGTTCGCGGCCGGCCGGTGCTGTTTGATGACTGCCCCTGCGGCGACGGCGATGAGCCCGAGCTGCATGTCGACAGGGCAGCCCGCTCGCCATACGCCAGCAACCGGAATCAGCCCGAACCCTTCGGCCAGCAGCGCGCAACGGAGCTGAAACGACAGGTGATGCCCGATGTAGGCTTCTGCGACACGGCAATCGATCCGTTGGCTATTGCGGCGGCTGCGGAGGTTCGCGCGATGCTTGCAGGAATACCGGACGGCGATCTGGACGGTGATCCGCAGGTGGATCAGGCGCGCCAGCGGGTGAATCGACTGATCGATGATCTGGCCGCGCAGGAGCCGAGCATGCCGCAGATTCGCTCGCTGATGTATGCCCAGGGGATGCTGCAGCACCTGGGCGACGATGACGGGTCGATTCTGCCCGAGGCACAAAGTGCGTATCGCGATTATGCCCGCCGGGAGATCGAGCAGGCCGATATCACGCGGGCGCTGCAACTGGCTTCCTGGGCGCAGCTGTTGGGTATGGAAGACTTAGGCGAGGAAATGGATGACCGGGCGCGCGATCTGGCCAGAAGCGAACTGAGCGCCGCGCTGGATTTATTCGACCCCTGCGCCGCCACCACAACGGATGTGCAGGCACTGGGGCGCACGCTGGCGCAGTTCCAACTCGTCGACGGCGATGAGGGCGCGTTGGACCAGTGGGCCCAGGAGAGCCTCAATCTCGCCATCAACCGCCTCAACGGCCGATCGGACCCGCGATGCCCCGAGCCCAGAGTCGGCCTGGAGCGGCGCTTCGGACACAGCTGAGGCCGTCACCGCCGCCGCAAGTGGACCTTCGGTACAAATTCGGCATCGAACACGTGATGAACATTGGCCATCGCGTCGTCCGTAGTCTACCCGCCTAGCGCTCCCAGTCGCGCTCCACGGTACGCGCGGCCAGCAGGAACAGCACGCCGGCCGCCAGGTAGAGCGTCGCGCCCAGCATGATGGAATAGCGCAGCGAGTCTGCGCCGAAGGTCGGTGCGAGCAGCGTCGAGAGCTCGCCGAGCACGTAGACGCCGACGCCAATGCCCAGCAGGTTGTTGATCAGCAGAAAGATCGCCGCGGCCACGGAGCGCATCGACGGCGGTACGAGGTGCTGGAATACCGTCAGTGTCGGGCCCAGCCAGGCCAGGCCCAGTGCGGTGGGGATGAGCAGCAGCAGCACCGACAGCACAGGGGTGGGTGCCAGCACGCCGGCGATATAGAACGGCGTGGTGAACAGAAAGGCGATGGCCGGCACCAGTGCGTAGGCACGCTTGCGGGCCTTGCCGAGCCAGTCGCCGAGCACGCCACCCATGAAAATGCCGAGACTGCCACCGATCAGCAGGATCGAGCCGAACAGCCAGCCGGTCTGGATGATGTTCAGGTCGAAGCTGCGCGCGAAAAACGACGGCAGCCAGAAAAATACGCCGTAGCCCATCATCGAGGAGCATGACGCACCCAGCGTCAGGTACCAGAATGACGGCTTGGTCAGCAGCAGGCTGAACACCTGCCGCAGCGTAGGCTTGGGGATCACGCTGCCTGCCGGGATCACCGGCGCGCCCGGCCCCCGCGCCGGCGCCCCATCCAGTACGCCACCCACCGGCTCTCGCACCACCCCCATGAAGATCGGTGCAAGCACGACGCCCGCCACCCCCACCAT
>JAFIFN010000231.1 GCA_020832005.1 Gammaproteobacteria bacterium
CGTTCGTCGTTGGTCGCGCCGACGACGACCAGAGGGCGCGGCGCGATCTGCGCCACCCAGGTTTCGGTATCGAAGCTGCTGCCATAGGCCAGCAGGTGCAGTAACCGGGCCATGATCGGGCGCCAGAACTCCGAGGGTACACGCGAAGCGAGGTTGTATTCGATCCAGCCCTGGTTGCCGGCGCCGCCGTGGATGATCCACACGCGGGAGAATCGCTCGTCCATCGCTCCGGCGACGGCCACGAAGGGTGTACCGAGACTCACCCCGACCAGTTCGGCATGCCCCCCATCGACCCAGTCCTGCTGCACCAGCCAGTCCACTGCCAGCGATACCGCCGGCGGCGTGTCCAGCAGGCCCTGCTGCATCAGCCGCATGGCGCGCAGGAATTCGCCCAGTGTGCGGATACGCGTCGGGCCGTGGTAGGGATAGTCCAGCGCGGCGACCACGACCTCGCCCGGGTCGCCGATCAGGTCCACGGCGTCCTGACCGGTGCGGTGGCCGCCCAGCACGACCATCAGTGGCAATGGCCGTTGTGCATCGCTCGGGCGCAGCACGCGCAGATCGACTGCCAGCCCCGTGTCGGCGACCAGGCGCACGGCCATGCTCGAGTAGTGCGGCGATTCGGCGACCTCGGGCTGGGGCAGCGCCTCGGCCAGGTTGCCGTGGCGCTCGCTGAAGTGCGCATGGCGCGGACGGGTGTGGTCGAGAATCCATAGGACGGCAACCAGTGCCGCCACCAGCAGGGCGACGCCCGTGACCAGCAACGTCGTGCGAATCCAGTGCCTGGAATGTGGGGTGGCTTGGACTGACATGGGCGCAGATCGCTCCGATGAAGGTGATATTTGCTAAGTTTAGGGCATGAGTCGGCTCCGACAGCTGCCGATGGCAGCGGTTTCATGCTTCGTGCTGGCAGCCGCGGTGGCGCCCCCCGCATTCGGTGGTCCGCGGCCCGGACTGTCGTTGACGTTCATGCAGACTGACGGCGCGGCTTTCCCGACGAGGCCGGCGACGCTGCGCAGTCGCGTGCAGGGTGCGTCCGTCGGCGTCGAGGTTATGGCGCGTGACAGCTGGGCGCTGCATGCCGGCGCGGTCTATGCCTATACACGTCATGAGTACGAGGAGGTGGCAGGCCGCAATCGCGATCTGCACCGCCTGTTACTGCCGATCTCGCTTCAGCTCGACAGGCCGGGTGGCGAGCACAGGGTCACCCTGACCCCGGTGGCGGCGACGTCCTCGAACGTGTTCAAGGATCTGTTGAACCAGGGGCGTGGTGAGGACTGGCAGTGGCACGGTGCGTGGCGCTGGCAGGCGCCGGAGGTGGCCGGCTGGCGATGGCAGACGGGTCTGGCCCGCAGCGCCGAGCTCGGGCGCCTGGCCTGGGTGCCTGAAGTCGGCGCCAGCCTGCGCTCGGGAGACTGGTACGTGTCACTGGTGCTGCCACGCCCCGAGCTTCGCTATCAGCTGCGTGCTGATACGACCCTTGTGGCCGGCCTGCGACCCGCCGGTGGCCAGTGGCGGGTGCGCAGCGATGAGCAGGCGGGCAGGCGTTTCGACTATCGGGTGCGTGAATGGGAGACGGGTATGGCGATGGAGTGGCGGCCGCTGGCCGCCCTGGCGGTGTCCGCGGAGCTGGGCATGCTGCTGCAGCGGCGCCATCAATTCATCGATGATGCCGGCGATGCGCAGCGACGCGATGCAGGCCATGCCGGTTTCCTGCGCCTGTCCGTGCACCGCCCGTTCTAAAGCCGCGGCTTCACGGCGGATCAGCGATCAGCGGGGGCGTGCGCGGGGCGGCCGGCGTCCCCGGTGCAGCGATGTTCTCGAGTTCGCTGAATGACAGCTCGATCTCGATCGGTCCCATCGCATAAGGCGCAATCTCGTAGGGGTCGTAGTGCATCAGCCAGCCCCTGGCCGTGACGACAAAGTTGTCCGTGGGCGTGATCCGATTGTCCTCGACCAGGAAGCCTGCGTCGGCGAGGTTCAACTCCGGTGCGATCCCAAGCTCGCTGCGCACGCTGCGGGTAACAAGGTCAGTGAACAGGCCGCGAGCTGCGGGCCGCACCACGGCATCGAGGGTGAGCAGCTCACCGCTGTCGCGATCGAAGCTGGCCAGACGCCGTGCGGACATCGGGTGTGCACCCCCGGTGTAGCTGGAGATATCCAGCGCCAGACTGATGACCTGCGCATCCTGATGGATGACCTGCACCCGCCGATGTTCGAACCAGTCCTGCGAGAGTGCCGGCGTATCGTCGAGCTGGCGTTCGAAGCTTGCGATAAATGCACGGGCCGCCGCCTCGGGAGATTCGGTCGCCTCGCCGGTCTCGCTGTGGCGCCCCAGGTGGTCCAGGATCCATGCCTGCATCGGCTCGATGGCATCGGCCTGTCGCAGATCACTGAATTCCGGCCACCGCAAGAGAACTTGCGCGCACGGCTGTCCGCTGCGCGCGCAGCCGCGACTTTCGAAGCGCTGCTCGTGGAGGACGAAACTTAAAGGTGCGGTATCGGCAGCCGGCCCGGTCGGCGCAGCACCGCAGGCGAGCAGAACCAGGCTCAAGCACGCGCACACGGCTGCTGTGCGCAGGCTGGGGCCACCAGTCACCCGGGGACGGGCTGTCAGGGCAACGATCATCGCGGACCACCTGAAGGACGAAACCCGGGTCTCATCATAGCGCGTCAGCTTCGCGTATCGTGGCGGCCTGTGATTCACCGCCCAGGGTGCTAGACGATCATGACCACGAAGGCCCTGGCGCCTGTTGCCGCGCTGCTGCTCTCCGTTGCGATTCTCCTGATGGGCAATGGACTGCAGGGCACGCTGTTGCCTGTGCGTGCGAATCTCGAGGATTTCGCAACGCTGTCCATCGGCCTGATGGGTTCGCTGTACTACCTGGGCTTCGCGGCGGGCTGCATCCTCGGGCCCTACCTGCTGCGTCATGTCGGTCACATCCGCAGCTTCACGGCGATGGCGGCGGTGGCCTCGGCCGTCCCGCTGGTTCACGGCCTGATCCTGGTGGCACCGGCCTGGTGGTTGATGCGCGCGCTCACCGGCTTTTGCTTCGCCGTGCTCTACCTGATCATCGAAAGCTGGCTCAACGAGCGCGCGACCAACGAAACCCGCGGCATGATCCTGTCGCTCTACCTGATCATCAATCTCACCGTCATCACGCTGGGCCAGTTGATGCTGGTGCTGGCCGATCCGGCAGACTTCCCGCTGTTTGCGATCGCCTCGATCCTGGTTTCGCTGGCCGCAGTGCCGGTGGCGCTGAGCGGGTCGGCGCAGCCGGCACCGGTACAAACGGTGCAGATCCGCATCCGCAGACTCTACGCCACCTCGCCGGTGGGCTTCATGGGCTGCCTGTTCATCGGGCTTGCGAACGGTTCGTTCTGGGCGCTGGGACCGGTGTTTGCGGGCCTCAGCGGGCTGGATATCACCGGTATAGCGTTATTTATGAGCGCGACGGTCATCGGCGGAGCACTTGGCCAGTGGCCGCTGGGACGGCTATCGGACCGCATTGACCGCCGGCATGTGCTCGTGGCCGCCAGCCTCGCGGCGGCGGCCGTGGGCGTTGCGATCGTGGTGTCGATAATTTTTACAGCCGGCGCGTACGTCTATCTGTTGGGCGCCTTTTGGGGTGCCTGCGCCTTCCCCCTATACGGCATTGCCGTCGCGCACGCCAACGACCATGCCGACCGGGAAGATTTCGTCGAAGTCTGCAGCGGCCTGCTGCTGGTCTCGGCGGTGGGCTCGGTGAGC
>JAFIFN010000232.1 GCA_020832005.1 Gammaproteobacteria bacterium
CATGGTTGTTGATGTTCCGGGAGACGTTCGCCGGGTGTCAAGGCTGGGTGCGCCCCGGTGATGCTATCCCCAGGTGCGTCCCAGCAGGTCCTCAAGAACGGTCTTGCTGCCAAAATAGGCGATCATCAGCAGCGCAAAGCTGCCAAGCACCCAGTGCACCGTGCGGCGACCGCGCCAGCCCCAGAGACGGTGGCCCAGCAGCAGCACACTCATGATCAGCCAGCCCAGCAGGCTGAGCACGGTCTTGTGGACCAGGTGCTGGGCGAACATGTCGTCGATGAACGCGAAACCCGAGGCCAGCGAGAGGGTCAGCAGCACCCACCCTGCTGCCAGCACCGAGTAGAGCAGCCGTTCGGTGACGAACAGCGGTGGCAGCGTACCCAGCCAGCCGGTGAGATGGCCGCTGCGCATGCGCCGGTCCTGGAAGAGCAGGAACACCGCGATGATGACCGCCGCACCCAGCAGGCCGAAAGCCAGCAGTGACAGTATCGCGTGGATCTTCACCTCAAGTGCGGGTTCGGCTTGCGTGAAGTCCACGGTGCCGCGTCCGGTGAACATCGAGCCCACTGCGGCCAGTACGATCAATGGCAGGGAGATGATGCGAAGCTCGCGGCTGCTGGCCGCGATGGCCGCCAGCAGCCCGAGTTCCAGTGCAAACAGCGAGAGCACATTGGGCACGTTGAGCAGCCAGCCTTCGCTGAGCACGATGGCCTGCCACAGTACGCGTCCGTGCAACAGCACGGCCGCCAGTGTCAGCACGGCGGCGAGATTCGCGGGCGTCAGCGGCGAGCTGGATTCGCGGTCATAGCGCAGGCTGACGAACAGCGCGAGCGCTGCTACGGAGTAGCCCAGAAGAACTGTGAGATGTAACACAGACACCAGTCGGGTGGACTTCTAAGTTAGCAAACGGCCAGTGATGGTCTCATACGGCAATGTCTTTTAGGAAGGCTTGCCCCTCTACCTTGCGGGCCGGCTACGCCTTGCTGCGCGTCAGGTTTCCAGGATATATCCTTTCATGCGAATTCAGGCTTTGGGTTGCAGCGGCGGCATCGCAAAAGGCCTGCGAACCTCTGCCATGCTCGTCGATGGCCATATCCTGATCGATGCCGGCACCGGGGTCGGCGAACTGCCGCTGGAGGCCCTGCGCCGTATCGATCACGTATTCCTGACGCATGCACATCTGGACCACATTGCCGGGCTGCCACTGTTCGTGGACTCAGCACAGGGGCGCGATGGTCGACCGCCGGTGGTTGTGCACGCCCGCAGCGAGACCCTGGACGCCCTGCAGACACACATTTTCAACGATGTGATCTGGCCGGATTTTTCGCGCATCCAGGGTCCCCACGGACCGTTGCTGGCGTACCGCACGCTGGTGCCGGGACAGTCGGTCTCGGTGGCCGGCTACACCATCGGCGCCATCAACGTCGCCCATACCGTGCCGGCGCTGGGCTTCTGGGTCAGTGATGGCGTGCATACCTTCGGCTTCAGTGGCGACACGCGCACCAACGACAGCCTGTGGCCGGCGCTGAACGCGCGCGCGGCCCTCGATGCGCTGGTCGTGGAAGTCTCGTTTCCCAACGAGCAGCGCAGACTCGCCGATGCTGCCGGGCACTACTGTCCGGAGACCCTGGGCGCGGATCTGCAGCGCCTCGACCACGATCCCAGCATCTGGGTGACGGCGATGAAGCCGGGTGAGGAGGCGGTGATCTTCGATCAGCTGCGCGCCTCGGTGCCGCGGCGACGCCTGGCCTTGTTGCATACCGGGCAGATGCTCTCGCTATAGGCGATGCCGCGCCAGCCGGCCGGCGACTGACGCCGGATCTGCCGATTGGCGCAACCGCGCCAGCCGTTGCATCATGTCTGCCTGGATAGATTGCCGGGTGTGAGTTCACATGTTCGAGACCCTGAGCGGCCGGCTGGGCCGGGCCATGGATGCCCTGAAGGGCCGTGGCCGAATCACCGAGGACAATATTGCCGATACCGTGCGCCAGGTGCGCATGGCGCTGCTCGAGGCCGATGTGGCGCTGCCGGTGGTCAAGGGCTTCGTCGAGCGGGTGCGCCAGCGCGCGGTCGGGGTGGAGGTCACGCGCAGCCTCTCGCCCGGCCAGGCGTTCATCAAGATCATTCGCGACGAAATGATCACACTGCTGGGCGGCGAGACCGTGGCCCTGGACCTGCGTGCCCAGCCCCCCGTGGTCATCCTGCTGGTGGGTCTGCAGGGCGCCGGCAAGACCACCACGGCTGGCAAGCTGGCGCGCTGGCTGCGCGAGACGCAGCGCAAGTCCGTGCTGCTGGTCAGCGCGGATGTGCACCGACCGGCCGCCATCGACCAGCTGGAGCGGCTGGCCGAGCAGGTTGGCGTCGACTTCTGGCGTGCCCCGCAAGGTGCCCAGCCGGCCGAGATTGCCGCCCAGGCGCGCAAGCAGGCGCAGCTCAAGGGCCGCGACGTGCTGATTCTCGACACCGCAGGTCGTTTGCATGTCGATGAGGGGCTGATGTCGGAGGCGGCGGCCGTGCAACAGGCCGTGGCCCCCCAGGAGACGCTGTTCGTGGTCGACAGCATGGCCGGCCAGGACGCGGTCAACGCCGCGCGTGCCTTTCACGAGGCCCTGGCGCTGACCGGCGTGGTGCTCACCAAGATCGATGGCGATGCCCGCGGCGGCGCGGCGCTGTCCGTGCGCGAGATCACGGGCGTGCCGATCAAGCTGGTCGGACGCGGCGAAAAGCTCGATGCACTCGAAGCTTTCCATCCGGATCGCATGGCCTCGCGCATTCTGGGGATGGGCGATGTGCTGTCGCTGGTCGAGGAGGTCGAGCGCAAGGTCGATCAGGACAAGGCGCGCGCACTGGCCGGAAAACTCAAGCAGGGAAAGGGCTTCGATCTCGCTGATCTGCGTGACCAGCTGCGCCAGATGCTCGATATGGGCGGGCTCGGGGCGCTGCTGGACAAGCTGCCTGCGAACATGGGCGGGGGTGCGATGAAGGCGGCGCAGCAGCAGTTCGATGACCGCCAGGTGCGCCGCCAGATCGCGATCATCGACTCGATGACACCGGGCGAGCGCCGGCATCCGAAAACCATCACCGGCTCGCGGAAGCGGCGTATCGCTGCAGGCTCCGGTCTGGCCATTCCGGACGTCAACCGCCTGCTGAAGCAGCATGGGCAGATGCAGAAGATGATGAAGAAGATGGGCAAGGGCGGGGGTCTGAAGAACATGATGCGGGGCTTGAGCGGGGGCCGGGGTCCGCGCTGAGGACTCCTGGCCCGGATCTACAGGCAGGGCCGCATCGCCAGGTTTCTTTTTCCACAGATTCGGTTAGAATTGGCGGTTTACCTCCTCAGGGGCAGGTGTGCTTTGCAGCGCGCGTCCCTGCAGGGTTTTGGAAGTTCGCGAGAGGATTCATACGAGCATGGTCACCATCCGGTTAACCCGCGGCGGCGCAAAAAAGCGGCCCTTCTATCACATCATCGTGACCGACAGCCGCAACCGTCGCGACGGTGCCTATATCGAGCGTCTGGGTTTCTACAACCCGTTGGCCAAGCCGGGCGTCGAGCAGCTGCGCATGGATCTGCCGCGCATCGAGCACTGGCTGGGCCAGGGTGCCAAGCCGTCGGAGCGTGTCGCCCAGCTTATGCGCGGCGAGCGCATGGGCGCGACTGCCGCGCGGCCCGAAGAGGCCGC
>JAFIFN010000233.1 GCA_020832005.1 Gammaproteobacteria bacterium
CGCCCCGGGCGCGGCCTCGCAGCAGACGCCCGCACCGTCCGAACCCGCGCCGGCGCCAGCCAGGGACACCCCGGTCGCTGCGGCCACACCCCCTGCCCTGCTGGCGGCCTCCTGCGCGAACTGTCACGGCTACGAGGGGCGCGGCGCATGGCCGATCACCTCGATCGCCGGACGACCCTACCAGGAGCTCTACCAGCAGCTCGACGCCTGGCGTCGCGGTGAGGCCATCGACGACGCCACGGTGATGCCGCGGCTGATGGCCGGCTACTCGGAAGCCGATGTCGAGACGCTGGCGCGCTGGTTTGCAGCGCTGCCGGCCAATGCCCAATGATCACCTGTCACGCGCGCCGGAGAGTATTGTCATGAGCAAGTTCAATTTCGATCGCCGCCGGGCGCTGCAACTGTTCGGTGCCGCTGGCGCCGCTGGTGCTGCGGGCATGCTCGGGGCCTGCTCGCCGTCTTCGTCACCCCCCGGGCCCACGGCTGCACGCGGCGCACACGTGGTCGTCGTCGGCGGCGGCTTCGGTGGCGCCACGGCGGCAAAGTATCTCAAGCGCCTGGATGCCGGCATCGAGGTCACGCTGGTCGAGCCCGTCGAGCGCTTCTACACCTGCCCGTTCACGAATCTCTACCTCGGCGGCCTGCGCGAGTACGAATCCCTCGGCCACGGCTATGACGAACTGCGCAACGACTATGGCGTGCGCGTTGTGCATGCGCTGGCCGAGGACGTCGATGCCAACGCGCACACGCTGCGCCTGGCCGGCGGCGAGACGCTGGACTACGACCGCCTGATCCTCTCGCCGGGCATCGATATCCGCTGGGGCGCACTGGAAGGCTATGACGAGGCGGCCGCACAACGCGCACCGCACGCCTGGAAGGCCGGCGAGCAGACGCATCTGCTCAAGCGCCAGCTCGAGGCCATGGACGATGGCGGCACGTTCATCCTGGTCGCACCGGCCAATCCGTTCCGCTGCCCGCCCGGACCCTACGAGCGCGTCAGCCAGATCGCGCATTATTTCAAGACGCACAAGCCGCGCTCGAAGATCCTGCTGCTCGATGCCAAGGATGCATTCTCCAAGCAGGGCCTGTTCATCGACGGCTGGCGTGAACTCTACGGCGACATGATCGAGTGGGTGGGACTCTCCGGCGATGGTCGCGTGGTGCGTGTGGATGCGCAGCGCCTGGAGGTGGAGACCGAGTTCGGTACCGTCCACCGGGCCGATGTGCTCAACGTCGTGCCGCCGCAGAAGGCCGGCTTCATCGCCGATCGCGCCGGTGTCACCGATGCCACCGGCTGGGTGCCGGTGAACCCGCGCCACTTCGAATCCGCGCAGGTCGCCGATGTGTACGTCATCGGTGATGCCACCGAGGCAGCACCCATGCCGAAGTCCGGCTTCTGCGCCAACGCCCAGGGCAAGGTCGCGGCGTTCGCCGTCGCCGCCTCGCTGGCCGGTGATCCTGCGCCCGAGCCCGTGTGGGCCAACACCTGCTACAGCGTGCTGGGGCCGGATTACGGCATCACCGTGGCCGGCGTGTATCGCGTCATCGACGGACGGATTGCCGAGGTGCCCGGCTCGGGCGGCGTGAGTCCGCGCGAGGCCGACGCGGGTTTTCGCCGTCGCGAGGCGCGCTATGCCTCAGCGTGGTACCAGTCGATCTGCCAGGACACTTGGGGCACGGCGGCCTGAACGCATGACGCGGCGCGCTGAACCCATGAACGCGTCTCCGCACGCCCGCGCGTCGCGCACCACCGCGGGCGCGCCGCGCCGACGGCCATGAGCCTGGCCTGGGGTGCCGTGCTGATCGGTGCCGTGTTCGGCGTGCTCGGTCAGCTCAGCCGCTTCTGCCTGTACGGCGGACTGCGCGACTGGTGGCAGGGCGGCGAGCACACGCGCATCCGCGCCTTCGCCGTGGCACTCGCGGTCGCCTTGCTGGGCACGCAGTGGCTTGCAGCAGACGCGCTACTGCCGCTGGAGCGCACGATCTATCTGCAGGCAGGCCTTTCGCTGCCGGCCATGCTGGTCGGCGGTGTGCTGTTCGGTTTCGGCATGGTGCTGGCCAAGGGCTGCGGCGCGCGTTCGCTGGTGCTGCTCGGCGGGGGCAATCTGCGTTCGCTCGTGGTGTTGCTGGCGCTGGCGGTGAGCGCCTACATGACGCTCAGCGGTGTGCTGGCACCTTTGCGCACGGGACTGGTCGAACTGTTTGGTGGTGGGGCCAGCGGGCGGGCGGTGACACTGCCAGTGATGCTGCTGGCGGCACTGCCCGATAACGCGGTGTCTCCATTGGTGGCGCGCTGGATCGTCGCGGGCCTGATCGCCGCAGTGCTTCTGGCGCTTTCGCTGCCGGGTCTGCGCGCCGCGCCGCTGACGCTGCTCGCAGGCGCTGCGATCGGAGTGCTGATCGTCGCCGGCTGGTACCTGACAGGTCACCTGGCAGCCGATGACTTCGAACCGGTGCCGGTGGAGTCGCTGACGTTTGTCGCCCCGATCGGCGAGTCGCTGCTCTACCTGATGCTCGCCAGCGGCATGTCGGCGGACTTCGGCGTATGCGTGGTCGCCGGCGTGTTGCTAGGCGCCTGCGCTGCGGCGTTGCTGAGCGGTCGGTTTTCGCTGCAGGGGTTCGAATCGCCGCGGCGCATGCTGCGCCAGATCAGCGGCGGTGTATTGATGGGTGTCGGCGGCGTGCTGGCGCTGGGCTGTTCCATCGGCCAGGGACTGAGCGGGATTTCGACGCTGGCCGTGCCGTCACTGGTGGCCGCCGCCGGCATCGTCCTGGGCGCGCTGGCGGGACTCAAAGGGCCGCTGAGACGCTTGCTGGCATGAGAGGTAAGTCATGAGGATATCTTCACAATACGTAGTGTCGCGCGTGGTCGTGGCACTGGTGCTGGCAGGCGTGATGCTGGCCGCCACCGTGCTGCCGGCCTCCGCCCAGGCCGCCGAAGGTCCGTGGCAGCGCCTGCCGGCGGCCGCGGCGCTGCTCGATGGCGCAGCCGTGCAGACCCGCGGGCTGACGCTGGAACTGCCGCTGGTCTCCGAAGACGGCGGTGCCGTGCCGTTGAGCGTGTCTGCCGATGCGCCGGTCGATGCGATCTACCTGTTCGCCACCCGCAATCCGTCGCCCGAGATCGCCGTGCTGCGCTTTCATGACGCGCAGATCCAGCCGCGCGTAAGCACGCGCGTGCGCGTGAACGAAACCCAGCAGGTAATCGCACTGGCGCGCACGCCTGCGGGCGAATGGCTGGCGACCAGCCGCGAGATCCGCATCACCGTGAGCGGCTGCCTGGCGCGCTCAGACGGCGTGGCCGCCGCCGATGAGATGAACACCCGCGTGCGCGCACCCGGTCCGCTGCGTGCCGGGCAGACCGGTGAACTGCTGGCGATGATCACCCACCCGATGGAGACCGGTCTGCGCGAGGCTGCCGATGGTGCGCCCGCGCCGCGGCGACTGATCGAGCGCGTGGAGATCGACTACGCCGACACGCCGGCTTTCGAGGCCGAACTGTTCGCCGCGGTCTCGGCCAACCCGTTCCTGCGCCTGCAGCTGGCGCCGGATGCCGCCGGCGAGGTGGTCATACGCTGGTTCGAGGATGCCGGCCGCTCGGCCGAGGCGCGCGAGGCGGTGGCGATGCGGTGA
>JAFIFN010000234.1 GCA_020832005.1 Gammaproteobacteria bacterium
CCAACCTGCACACCGGCGGTACCATCCACGATGTCACCGATGAACTTGGGCTGAAGCTGGTGGAGGCCGCCGTGCGTGCAGCGCGCGCGCTGGATATCCCCGTCGTGGGGATGGACTTCATGGTGCCCGATCCGTCGGGCGACGAGTACTGGATCATCGAAGCGAACGAACGCCCCGGCCTGGCCAATCACGAACCGCAGCCCACCGCCGAGCGCTTCGTCGACCTGCTGTTTCCGCAGTCAATACCCACGCATTTGCGCAAGTATCACGGGAGTCATTCTTGAAACGCCTGAAAATCGACAGTGAGTACCTGAAAAAAACCCTGAAGAAGCTGCTGGATATTCCCAGCCCGTCGGGCTACACCGACCAGATCGTGCATTTCTGCTGTCGCGAACTGGATCGACTCGACGTGCCCTACGAACTCACACGCCGCGGTGCGATCCGCGCCGTGATCAAGGGTAACGAGCACCGGCCGGCACGTGCGCTCATCGCTCACGTCGACACGCTTGGCGCGCAGGTCAAGGACCTGAAGGACAACGGGCGACTGGCACTGGTACGCATCGGTCACTGGTCGGCACGCTTTGCAGAGGGTGCGCGCTGCACCATCTTCACCCGCTCGGGCTCTTTCCGCGGCACGATCCTGCCGCTGAAGGCTTCGGGTCACACGTTCAACGATGAAATCGATACCCAGCCGGTGGCCTGGACCAACCTCGAACTGCGTGTCGATGCCATGCTGTTCAATCGCAAGGATCTCATCGACCTGGGATTCGCGATCGGCGACTTCGTGGCCATCGACCCGCAGCCCGAATTTCTCGACAACGGCTTCATCAACTCGCGGCACCTCGATGACAAGGCCGGCGTCGCAGTGATGTTCGCAGCCATCAAGGCACTCAAGGATTCAGGCGTGACGCCACCGGTGGACACCTACTTCCTCTACTCGATCGCCGAAGAGGTCGGCGTGGGTGCCTCCACCATCCTGCATGGCGATATCGCCTCGATGGTCACGATCGACAACGGCACGCAGGCACCGGGACAGAATTCCAGCGAATTCGGCGTCACCATTGCGATGGCCGACACCACCGGACCCTTCGACTACCACCTGACGCGCAAGCTCATCGACCTGTGCGAGGACCATGGCGTGCGCCACCACAAGGACATCTTCCGCTTCTATCGCTGTGACAGCGCCTCGGCCGTGGAGGCCGGCAACGATATCCGCACCGCGCTGATCACCTTCGGCATCGACGCCAGCCATGGCTACGAGCGTATTCACATGAATGCGCTGACCTCGCTGTCCGAACTGGTTGGCCTGTATGCGCAAAGCCCGGTGAAGATCACCCGCGATGCACGCGAGCTGGGTCCACTCAAGGGTTTCCCGCACCAGCCGGTCAAGCGCGCGGAAGCCGCGGAGTAATCGGGCATGCGGCGCTTTGCCTTGACATGGGGGGTGCTGACGCTGCTGGGCTGGCTGATCGCCGGCACCAGCGCCGTGGCCGACGAGCGAATTCTCACGATCGGCAATCCCGGTCACCCGGCGTCACTGGATCCGCATCGCATCACCGGCGTGTGGGAAAACCGTATCGTCGGTGACATGCTGATGGGCCTGACCACCGAGGCCGCCGATGGCAGCACCGTGGCCGGCGCCGCGAAAAGCTGGGAGGTCTCGGCCGACGGCCTGACCTATACCTTCACGATCCGCGAGCACAGCTGGTCAGACGGGGTGCCCGTCACGGCGGAGGATTTCGTCTACTCGTTTCGCCGCATGCTCTCCGGTGAGACGACCTCACCGTATGCACAGTTCTTCTGGGTCATCGAAAATGCGCGTGATCTCACGCGCGGCGACGCCGAACCTGAAGCGCTCGGTGTGAGCGCGCTGGACGCCTCCACGCTGCAGATCCGCCTGTCGCAGCCCACGGCCTATTTTCTCGGTCTGTTGACGCACTTTGCGGCATTCCCCGTGCCCCGCCATGCCATCGAAGCGCATGGCGGCGACTGGACGGCCGCCGGGAACATGCCGGCCAATGGCGCGTTCATGCTGGCCGAGCGCGTCGCTAACGACCATGTACGGCTGTTGCGCAATCCGCGCTTCTTCGACGCCGACGCCGTGGCCCTCGACGGCGTGATCCATGTCGGGCAGGAGGATCTCGATGCGCAGCTGTCGCGCTTTCGCGCGGGTGAGCTCGACATCCTGCGCGATTTCCCCGGCGGCCGCACACAATGGCTGCGCGAGCGCCTGCCCGAGGCCGTGCGCACGGCGCCCTACCTGGGCCTGGCCTTCTTCGCGATCAACCATGCACGCGAGCCACTGCGGGATGCACGGGTCCGCCGCGCCCTGTCGATGGCGCTGCAGCGCGAGATCATTGCCGAACGCCTGCTGGGCAGCGGTGAGCAGCCGGCCTGGAGCCTGGTGCCGGAGGGTACGGCCAACTACACCACGCCTGCGATGGCGCAGTGGCGAAGCCTCGCGCCCGATGAGCGCACGGCGCAGGCCCGGGCCCTGATGCGCGTCGCAGGCTACGGCCCGGACCGGCGACTGTCGCTGCAGCTGCGCTACCACACCTCCGAGAACGACCGACGGGTGGCCGTGGCGGCGCAGTCGATGTGGCGCGAGATCTTCGTGGATGTCGAACTGGAACGTGCGGAAACCGCAGTGCACTACGCCTCGCTGCAGCAGGGGAATTTCGACCTCGGGCTGGCCAGCTGGCTGGCAGTCTACGATGATCCGCAAACCTTCACGCTGCTGCTCGAGACCGCCAGCGGACCCAACAACCTCGGTGACTACAGCAACGAAAGCTATGATGCGTTGACCGCCCAGGCGGCCGCCAGCGTGGATCTGGCCGAGCGCGCCCGACTGCTGCGCGAGGCCGAGGCGCATGCCGTACGCGAACAGGCGCTGATCCCGATCTATCATCATGCCGCGCGCAATCTGGTGGCCGAGCATGTCACCGGGTGGCAGGACAATCTGCTGGATGTACATCGCAGCCGTTTTCTCGGACTGCGTTCTGACACCGGGCACTGAGCACCCATCACGTTCTTCCCGCCGAGGCATCGGCTTCTCACCTGTCCCGTAACTCAGGATTGTCATGACCTACTTATCCAAGCGCAGCACAACCCTGCACGTCACATGCGCCAGCCTGCTGGCACTGCTGCTGTGGACTGTGCCACCCGCCTTTGCCGACAGCTCGGCTGCCGATACTGCAGCGGCCGGACCCGCCGCCTGGTCGCTGTCGCAGGACCAGGGCACGGTGCTGCTGCTGGGCTCGATCCACGTGCTGCCCGAGCACATGGCCGAACTGCCGGCCCAGGTGCGCAAGCTCTACGCGCAGGCCGACACGCTGGTCATGGAACTTGCGATGGATCAGCTCGATCCCCTGGCCTTCCAGGCGCATGTCAACGCCCTGGGTCGGCAGCCCGGGGGTTCCAGCCTTGCCGACACCCTGGGAGATGCGCAGTGGACACAAGCCCAGGGGCTGGCCGAGCAGATCGACCTGCAACTCGACATGCTCTCAGGGGTGAAACCCTGGCTGGCAGCGCTGACGGTAACGCAGCTGCGCCTGATGCAGATGGGCTTTTCCCCCGAGTACGGCCTGGAGGTGCAGATGACCGGCTGGGCCACCCGCGACGGCAAGCCG
>JAFIFN010000040.1 GCA_020832005.1 Gammaproteobacteria bacterium
CCAAGGTCGGTTTTTCGATATGGCTGCTGCTGTGGCTGTCGATCATGCTCGAACCTGTCGGACCACAGAATTTCTTCTGGCTGTGCAATGCGGCGATGTTCCTGATCGTGCTCGCGCTGTGGATCGAGAACCGGATGATTCTTTCCAGTCAGGCGGGCACGGTGGTGCTCGTGGGCGTAGTGTGGACCGCTGACCTGTTGCTGGCGCTGATCGTCGGTGGCTCGGTCACGGGGTTCACGGCCTACATGTTCGACGAATCGCTGTCGCTACCCCTTCGGCTGAGTTCCCTCTACCATGTCGGCCTGCCACCTTTCATGCTCTTCTTGCTCTGGCGGATCGGCTATGACCGAAACGCCTGGCGGTTGCAGTGCGTCATCGGTGCATTGATGGTCGTCGGCGCGTGGCTGCTCACAGAACCCTATCGAAACGTCAACTGGGTCCATCAACCCTTCGGCCTTGAACAGCCGCCGCTGCCCGTGGCGCTTTGGGTGCTCGTGCTGGTATGTGTGTATCCCGTGGTGATCTATTTTCCGGGGCATCTGCTGGTGTCGCGTCTGCTGCGACGCTGAACCGATGATGCGCTCGGCGCGCCTGTATCAACATATCTGAAGAATTGTACGGACCGCATAGCTGACTGTTTTTTCAAGAGCCCACATGTCACTCGCGCATTATGTTGCCGCACGCGTTCCGATTTACCCGAATCGGTGCTAGCTTCATGACACAAAGAACAGCCTGCGGATAACGAGGTGATGTCATGAGTGCAGTCATGTATTTCGTGGGACGCAAAGCGCAAGTCTCGCTGATGGTGTCCTGGCTTGCGTTAATCCTTGCCGGCTGCGGAGGCAGCAGTGATGGTGGGGGGCTTGCACCGCCGCCAGCGCCGCCACCTCCACCCCCGCCAGCAACGGCCGAGGCCGGCGGCATCTGGTTCGGTACGTTCCAGCTCGACGGTGAAGACGCACAGCCCGCCGAAGGGATTGTCGCCGAGGACGGACGATTCCATTTCAGTGTCAATAATGGTGAGGGCGAGCTCTACGGCCAGCTCGACGTCTCCGGGGATACGGCCACCGGCGACTTCACGGCTTTCGTCATTATCGGGGACGAAGATGCGGCGGGCAGCGGCACGCTTGAACTCGAAGTGGTCTCGCGCACCAGCCTTGAAGGAAGTTTTACGCTGGATTTGGGTGATGTCGGTCAGGGTGAAGGCACCGTGTTGCTTGAGTACGATCCGCTGTATGAGCGTGAGGCCTCGCTAGCAGATATTGCGGGCACCTACCGGGATGCCGATGATGAAACGGATGTCTTCAACATCACGGCGAGCGGAGTGTTCGACCAGATGGACGCGGAGTCCGGTTGCATGCTCAACGGGCAATTTTCCGTGGTCGATCCCGAGTTCAATGCCTATGTGGTAGAGGCGGAAATCTCAATCTGTACGGGCGAACTTACGGTGCTCAATGGTAATGACCTGAACGGGCTGTTCTACTTCGACGATACCGAGACGCCGGTGCTGCTGGTTGGGGGCATTCACATCGAGGTGCCGTCGGTAGACGCGATCGTGGCGGCCTGGACAATCAGCGAGCGCTTCTGAGAAAAACGCGCCGTGCTGTCTGGGTCAGCGGGCCGGACACCCTCGTGCGCCAGTAACCAGCGCTTGCGCTCAAGTCCTGCGCTGAAGCCGACCAGCCGTCCATCGGCGCCGATCACGCGGTGGCACGGCAAGATGATCGGCAGCGGGTTGCGGCCATTGGCGGCACCGACGGCGCGCACTGCGGTGGGTGCATCGATGGCACGGGCGACATCCCCGTAGCTCGCGGTCTGACCAAACGGGATCTGTCGAAGCGCAGCCCAGACCCGCTGCTGGAACGCCGTGCCCACGGCGTGCAGCGGCAGATCGAATTTGCGCCGCGCGCCTGTGAAATATTCCTGCAGCTGTGTGCGTGCGGCTGTCAGGCGCTCGGGCGCATGCTGCCAGTGCTCGTCCGGATCCGGCGCTTTGTCCGGCCGCTCGAACATGACTTGTTGCAGGCCTTGGTCATCGGCCACCAGGGTCAGTTCGCCCACCGGTGTCGCCATCGTATCGAACCAGATCATCACATCACTCCTGTGTGTCTGCGGCCAGATGCCACAGGTGTATCACCGCATAGGCGCGCCAGGGCCGCCAGGCCTGCGAGCGCGCCTCGCACTCGCGCGGGCGTAGCGCGCGGCCATCACCTTGTGCGCGACCCAGCACCTGCCTGATCACCAGATCGCTGGCAGGAAATGCATCCGGCTGGCCCAGCGCACGCATCGCCACATACTGGGCCGTCCAGGGGCCGATGCCAGACAGTGCGGTCAGCCCGGCAATGAAGGCGGCCGGCACCTGGCCGGCCGAGAAATCGATGCGACCGCCCGCCACGGCTTCGGCCAGCGCGCGCAGTGCTGCCACGCGCGCGCCAGGCAGGCCCACGCGACCTTTGAGCACCTGCAGCAGTGTGCCGGGTGTCAGCCACGTGCGATCAGGCGTTGATGCCTCGGCAATCGCCACCTGACGACAAGCCGTGACCAGTCGCGCAGCCAGCGTGGTTGCAGCCGTGACACTGACCTGCTGGCCCAGTATGGCGCGCACGGCGACCTCGAATCCGGCCCAGCCACCGGGCACACGCAGGCCGGGACGACGCTCGATGGCCGCTGCCAGTAACGGCTCGGTGCGCAGTACGTTGTGGACTGTGCGCAGATCGGCGTCGAGGTCGAAGACCCGGCGCACGCGCCGGACCAGGTCGGGAATCTCGCGCGCATCGACATCGATGAGTTCCAGCCGCAGCTCTGCACGATTCGGTATCGCGCTTACGCGGACCTGCGCGTGCTGCGGATCGTCGCCGTGCAACCGCTCGTAGGTTTCCGGGGTGACGCGCTCGACGCCGGGGAGTGCCCGACGTGCCAGGAACGCCAGCATGGCGCCGAAGTCCAGGGGCGGGCGATAGGCCAGTCGCAGCGCAAGCCCCTGGGCGGTGCGTTTGTTCAGTCCGCGGCGCAGCCGGCCGGGGGCCATGCCACAGCTGGCTGAGAACACATCATTGAAGCGCCGCACACTGCCGAAGCCTGCAGCCAGGGCGACCTGGGTCACCGGCAGTGTGGTCTCGGTCAGCAGCTGCTTGGCCAGCAGCAGGCGTTGCGTGGCATGGAGGGCCTGTGGGGTGGCGCCTGCGTGCGCCAGCAGCAGGCGGCGAAGATGCCGGTCACTGATGCCCAGGCGCCGCGCCAGTGCGTCCACGGAAGCATGCTGCAGCGCGCCGTCGGCAATCATCGACAGGGCCCGATCGACCAGCGCCTCGCCGAGTCGATGGGCCATCGCATCCGGCGCCAGCTCCGGCCGGCAGCGCAGGCAGGGTCGGAAGCCGGCTGCAGATGCCGCCGCGGCGGTGGCGAAATAGCGCACGTTGCGTGACAGCGCCGCGGGCGCCGGGCAGATCGGCCGACAATAGATGCCGGTGCTGGTCACCGCCGTGAAGAACAGGCCGTCGAAACGCGCATCCCGCGCACGCCGGGCCCGTTCGCAGACCAATGCCGGTGGCAGCACTGTGCCGCGCGGGTCTGAATCCGTGTGCAAGCCCTGTTGCCCGGTAGCCATGGCGTCATGATGGCAGTTTTCCGGATCCGGAACTGGCTGTTTTCGGACCTCTATGCTGCGCCCGTATCGTGGTAATCCGAAACACCTGTTGAAGCGTTTGTCCACGCCGGAGTCGCTATACTGCGTGCTGGCGTGCCGCGCGAGCAGGCGGCGCGTTCTTCGTGACATGACTCGCAGGTCAGCGCATGACACAAGTCCAGCGTACGCGTCGATCGCCCCGGCTGCGAGGGCGATTGCCGGTATTTCTCGCGGCGCTCGTGCTGGCGATCCCGCCGGTGCTGCTGACGCTGCTCGCGAGCTTCGCCGACCCCTCCCGCGCCACGGCGCAGACCGCTGCCGAATATGCCGGCGGCGGCGTCCGGCTGTGCCTGGCCTGTCACGGTCCCGGCAGTGATCATCCTGGCCATGACATCCTCGGCACGCCGCATGGGTTCGCAGGGCATCCGCGCTCCGCGTTCGCGGCCGGCGCACAACAGTGCGAGGCCTGCCACGGCCCCAGTGCTGATCACCTGCGGCGCCTCGAAGACGGCTCACGTCCGCCGCCGGCCGTATCATTCACGCGCGAGGAGAGCGCCGGGCACCGCGATGCGATGTGCGTCAGCTGCCACGCCGCCGAGGCCGGCATGCACTGGCCGGCCAGTGAGCACCGCTTCAATGATGTGGCCTGCACCGACTGCCATCGCGTACACCAGACGCCCGACCCGGTCATCGCGCGTGCCACACAGGCCGAAACCTGTTACACCTGTCACCAGCGCGAGCGCGCCGAACTGCTGCGCCGCTCGGCCCACCCCGTGCACGCAGGCACGATGACCTGCACCGACTGCCATGCGCCGCATGGCGGCATCGGGCCTGCCGCGCTGCTGCGCGCGAGCGTCAACGAGACCTGCTATGACTGCCATGCAGCGCTTCGCGGTCCGTTCCTCTGGGAGCATGCGCCGGTGCGTGAGGACTGCACGCACTGCCATGTACCCCACGGTTCCGCACACGCCGACCTGCTGGTCGCGCGCGCACCCTGGCTGTGCCAGCAGTGTCATCTCGCCCAGTTTCACCCGAGCACCGTCGCCAGTGGTGCCGGCATTCCGCCGCGTGGTGCGTCGGGCTCGATCCTCGGCCAGAACTGCATGAACTGCCACAGCCAGGTGCACGGCTCGAATCATCCGTCGGGCCCGGGCCTGACGCGCTGATGGTTATGGCACTGCCTGCCACCTGCAACGCATCGACCGGTGCCGCGGTATTCGTCGCGGCGCTGATCGCAGGCCTGCCTATGACGCTGCTGGCCGAGGACGCGGCGACGCACGTGCGCACAGGGGAACTGGAACTGGGCATTGGCTTTCTTGATGCAGGTTCGTTTCGCTTCGGTCGCTACTCCGGCCTCGCCGAGCGTGGGCTCGAGCCGATTGCTGTGTTCTCACTGTCCTGGCAGCCGGTGTGGGACGGTGACGAGCGTCGCTGGTTTGAACTCGAGGCCGTCCAGCCTGGCGGCAGTGCGCGTCGTTTGGCCGCCGAGACCGGACGCCGCGGTACCGATCGCGTGCGGCTGTCGTTCATCGACATGCCACGCTATCGCAGTGCCGATGGTCGCACGCCGTTTCGTGACGCCGGCGCGGGCCTGCTGGGCCTGCCGCCCGACTGGCAGGCGACCGGCAACACCACCGCCGGACTGGACCTGCTCGAGGCGAGCCTGCGACCGGTGGAGGTTCGCGAACGGCGCCGGAGGCTGGCGGTCGACTACCGGCGCACACTGCCCGAGGACTGGCAGCTGCGTGCAGCCTGGCGTCATGATCTGCAGGGCGGTACCCGCATCCTCGGTGGCGAGTTCGGCACCACCGGCGGCAATTCGCGCGCCGCGCTGCTGCCGGCCGCGCTGGACCAGCGCACCGACGTGTTCGACCTGGCGCTCGAGCGACATGCGGGACGGCTCGGTCTGGTGGCGAGTTATTCCGGCTCGCTGTTTCGCAACGATGCCGCACCGACGCGCTGGCAGAACCCCTTTGGTGCGCATCCGCAGTGGGCCGCCGGCGTCGGCTATCCCGATGGCATCGGCCAACTCGGCCAGGCGCCCGACAACAGCTTCCACCAGATCGGCCTGTCCACGGCGTATCGGCTTGGCAACGTGACGACGCTGACGGCCAGCGCAAGCCATGGCCGCATGCGCCAGGACGATGTGCTGCTCGCCTATACCGTCAACCCGCAGCTGGTCACAGAGGCGCCGCTGCCGCGCGAGAGCCTCGATGCACGCCTGGACACGAGCGTAGTCAATCTGGCCCTGAGCACGCGCCCGGCACGCGGCTCACAGCTGACCCTGCAGTACCATTTTGACGAGCGCAACAATCGCACGCCGCGCGAGAGCTGGCGCATTGTGCGCGGTGATGCCGAGAATCAGCGTAGCGATTCTGCCGCCCGGCTCAATCGCCCCTACGGCCTGCGCACACAGCGTGTCACCGGCAGGTTCAGCCATCGCCTGACGCGCGAACTGCGACTGCTGGCCGGTTACGAGTACCGCCAGGAGGAGCGCGATTACTCGGAGGTTCGTCGCATAGATGCGCACACTGCAAGCCTCGGGCTGCGCTACCGCGTCGCCCTCGCGACCCTGGGTATCGACTTGGCGCGCGAGCGCCGTGATGCCGGCGAGTACGTCGGCAATCGCCCTTTACGCGATACCCGGCCGCCGGGCACGGTGGGCGCGGATGACTTCGACAACCACCCGCTGCTGCGCAAGTACTACCTGGCCGACCGAGATCGCGACCGGGTGCAGGTCCGGGTCGACATGCCTGCCGGCGATGTCTTCCACCTGGGTGCCGCATTCGCATTGAATCGCGATGACTACCGCAACTCGGTATTCGGTCTGACCGACTCGTCGATGCGCTCGGTGATGCTCGATGCGGGCTGGACGCCCAACGAGGACTGGCGCGTGCACGCCTTCATGGGGCGCGACCGTTACTCAACCGCGCAGGCCGGCCGTTCGTTCACCAGCGCGCCACCGACGGTTACGGACCCGGATCGCAACTGGTGGGTCGATACGCGCGACCGGTTCAACACGCTGGGCCTGACCGTCGAACTCAGCGATCCGGCGCGCGGCAGAGGCTCGCCCGCAGGCCGGCCGTTCGACCTGGGTGCCGAGTTTGTGCATGTGCGTTCGCGCGGCGGGATTGACGTCGAGGCAGGCCCCGCGCTGGTCACCGATCCTGTGCCTGATCTCTACAGCCGTCTCAATCACCTGCGGGCCTATGCAAGCCTGCGTGTCGATGAGCGTTCGGCCCTGCGCCTGGCCTGGACGCACGAGCGCTACGCGAGTCGTGACTTCGCGCTGGATGCCACGGATCCTGCCACCATCGCCAACGTCATCGCGCTGGGCGAACGCAGTCCACGCTATGCCGTAAACTGGGTGACGCTTGGCTTCACGCGGAGTTTTTAGACGATGTCGCGCCGACTTGCCCATGCATTGCCGTGGATCGTCGCAGCGATACCTGTGATGGTCGCGCTGCTGCTGGCCTCGGCTGCGGAATTCGCCAGCGCCGGGGCGATCCTGAATCTGCTCGGCCGCTTGACCGGCATCGCGGCGTTGTCCCTGCTGCTCGTGTCCGCTGCACTGGCCTGCCGGGTGCCGGGCTTCGATCTGCCCTTCGGTGGTCTGACCAAGCTGTGGGCGACACATCATCGACTGGGTGCCGCGGCACTGTTCATGGTGCTTGCCCATCCGGTGCTGCTCAGCCTGTCGGCTGCCACCGCGTCGCTGGATGCCGCCGCACTGACGCTTGTGCCCGCCGGGGCTGACTGGGCGATGTGGTCCGGCTGGATCGCACTGCTAGCGATGGTCGTGTTCCTGGCGCCTAGTTTCGCGTTCTTCGGCGAGCCGGAATACCAGCGCTGGCGATGGCTGCACCGGCTCTCGGCGCTGGCGGTGCTCGGCGCGCTGGTGCACACGTTTCTGCTGGCGCGCTCATTGCCCTCCGCGCTGAGTGTGGGGATCTGGGGCGTACTCGCAGCCGCCGCGCTGGCGGCTGTTGCGTGGCGCTTCGTGTTTTCGAGGCGGGCCGGGCGCCTGCGCTATACGGTGGCCGAGGTGGCGCGGCCCGCCAACAATATCGTCGAGCTGTCGCTGCGACCGTTCGAGCACTCCCTGAAGTTCTCAGCCGGGCAGTTCGTGTATCTGGCACCGTACGACCGGCAGCTGGCTGCCGGGTATGCCGAGGAGCATCCCTACACGCTGTCATCGGCGCCGGGCGAGCGGGCACTGCGCATTGCGATCAAGGATCTCGGCGACGCCAGTCGCGCGATCCAGTCGATCGCGCCGGGCAGCGAGGTGCGCATCGAGGGCCCGTACGGCGACTTCTTTCCGCGTCACGACAGCGCGGAGCCCGAGCTGTGGATTGCCGGCGGCATCGGCATCACGCCGTTTCTAGGGCGCCTGCGTCATCTCGCCGCAACACAGCAAAGCCTTGATGCGCGACTCGTGTATTGTGTTCAGGATCAGGCACGCGCGCATTTCAGCGAGGAGTTGGAAGCGCTGGCCGCCCAGGTACCGGGCTTTGATCTGACACAGCACTTTTTCTTCAGGGAGGGCCCGTTGTCAGCTGAGTTCCTGGCCACGCATTGCCCCGACTTTGTTTCCAGGCGGGCCTATATCTGCGGCCCCGATCCGCTGCTGGAACGGGCACGCTCGATCCTGCTGCGTGCCGGGGTCGCGCGCGATCAGATCGTCACAGAGGAGTTCACGCTGTTATGAAGAAACTGACTTTCACCGCGTTCGTGGCATTCTGCACTTTCATTGCCACGGTGCTGGCATTGTCGGTGCTCGTTCCGGAGCGTGTCGTTGCCGATCACGACAAGTTGCCTGCGATCAGCGCAGACGAGCTCGCCGAGCATGACCACGAGGCGTCATGCTGGATGGCCATCGAAGGCAAGGTCTACGACCTGACGGACTATCTGCCGCTGCACCCGACGCCGCTTTCGATCATGCTGCCTTGGTGCGGGCGCGAGGCCACCGAGGGCATGCGCACTAAGGGCTATGGTCGCGATCACAGCCCCGCCGCCTGGGCGATGCTCGATGATTACCTGGTCGGGACCTACGCAGACGAGTAGCCCAGCTGGACTTTCGACGCATGCTCATCGGCGCCTCTCCAAACAGTCGTCGCCCCACCGGATCGAATCCGGTCGATAGGCAGTAACCAGAACCGCGGGCCCCTTCCCGTACCTGCGCCGATACCTGCGTGCAGCGTGCGCTTTCGCGCACTGATTCGCACGGAACGACGGGCCCGTGCGACTCCCATGGATACGGGATACCGAGCGCAGCGAAATCGTGCCAGTGTCGTTAATCGGGAGTTGGCAACCGCGCTGCATGAGGCCGCGCGGCTCGCATTCCGGAGACAGACATGAACCTGGTATCAGTCAAGGCCACGCGCTGGCTCAGCACTTGCGTGATGGCAGGCATGGTGCTGTTCGCAGCGACCTTGGTCAATACGCATGCCGCGAGTACCGATACGGATCCGAGCTCTCGGACTGCCATACCGGGCACCTCGTCGGAGATCCAGCTGGATGTGTTCCGCGGGGTCCGCGTGCTCGACGAGCGGGGTGGCGACGTGTCAGCCATGGTCCGGGTGGAGGCCACTTCGGGACCGGGGGTAAGCGTGCGTCTGCGGGTGGCGGTGGATCCCCGGGTGGGGCCCGGGCGCTATCGGATCGAGTTGGTTCCAGCCCGTCCGGAGGTGGCGCCCGTGTTCGTGGTCGTGGTGGTGGATCGCATGGGCAGGGCGTCCGTTCCCGCGGAGCCACCGGTGCCTGTTGGCGCACCTGGTCCTGTGTCGCCCGTCGCCGTGCTGGATGTGCCGGCGTCAGTGCAGCCGGGCACCGCCTTCGAACTCTCCGGGCAGGGCTCTTCCGCCGCGCCACCGGGCACGCTAGTTCGCTGGGTGTTTACCCGTGTTTCCGGGCCCGGGGGTTCGGAATCCATGCCTGTGAATCAGCCTGTGGTAACGGAGCAGCCCCGCTTCATGGTGGCCGGTGGACTGATGCCGGGGCTTCACACTTTCCGACTGGAAGTGGTGGATGACTCAGGCAACCAGTCCGCTCCGGTCGAGGCCACGGTTCGTGTGGTCGACTCGCTGTCTCCTGCCGCTGTGCTGGATGTGCCGGCGTCAGTGCAGTCGGGCACCGCCTTCGAACTCTCCGGGCAGGGCTCTTCCGCCGCGCCACCGGGCACGCTAGTTCGCTGGGTGTTTACCCGTGTTTCCGGGCCCGGGGGTTCGGAATCCATGCCTGTGAATCAGCCTGTGGTAACGGAGCAGCCCCGCTTAACCGTGGCCGGTGGACTGATGCCGGGGCTCCACACTTTCCGACTGGTAGTGGTGGATGACTCAGGCAACCAGTCCGCTCCGGTCGAGGCCGCAGTGCGGGTGGAGGAGGCCAGTGCGACGCGTACGCGCGCCGTCGATTGGTCGGGAACGGTGCTGATCCCCGGCAATGATGCGCCGGTCGGGTCCGAACTTGTGATCCGGCCGCCTGCAGGCGCTCGCCTGCCGCGGGTCGCGGTTTCGCTTGCGGGACAGAATCTGCGCCTGGTCAGTGCCTCGCCACGGGAAGTGCGAGTACAACTGCCGGCAAGACCACTGTCCGGTCCACTGACGATGACCAATGTCGATGCCCGTGCCAGCGGACTCCTGGTACGCGAGTATCGGGTGGTCGCGGCGATCGCAGAGAGGACGACTCGGGAGACCCCGGTCCCGCGGCAGCGCGCCGAGGCCGGGTCTGACTGCAGCGATCCGGCCTGCATATGCCGCGGCGCGAGCGATGCAACCATCGGCCTCGATGCGGAGGAGCAGGCTTTCCTGCAGATCATCAACAATCATCGCGTGCAGAACCGCCTGGGCACGGTGAGGGCATGCACGTCGCTCAACCGTGCCGCGCAGGGCCACAGCGAGGATATGCGGGACCAGAACTACCTCAGCCACGTCAGCCTGGATGGCCGCAGCCCCGGCGTCCGGGCCTGCGAGGCCTGCTATGAGCGCGGTTGCCACTCCGGGGTCGGCGAAAACATTGCCGCGGGTAGCGCGGGCGCACAGGCCACCTTCGATCAGTGGCGCAGTTCACCGGAGCACAACGCGAACATGCTGAATGGCAGCTACACTGTGATCGGCATCGGTCGCGCGACAGGTGGCGGCCAGTACGGTGTGTACTGGACGGTGAAATTCGGGGCCCAGGACGAGCCGAGCTGCAACTGAGGACTACCTGAGATATTCGGCTCTCGTGCGCGCATGATATCGAGGGCAAGGTCTACGACCTCACCGAGTATCTGTCACTGCACCCGACTGGTCGGGACCTAAGCAGACGAGTAGGCCACCTGGTCAGAACGCGCTGACGCCGGTGAGCTCCTTGCCCATGATCAGCTGGTGTACCGCGTCGTTCCTTAGCTATCGGCCGGCATCTCCAGCGCCTTGCGAATCGAACACTTCCGTTTCGCCGGTCACGTTATCGACCACTACGAGAGTGTCAAGGTACTCGATTTCGGGTTCTGCACCGGTGGACTCGGCAATGATTGGTTTCATTTCTTCGTAAAACTTCTCAGCTAGTTCACGACTTTCCCATAAATAGATGCCGTAGCCGTAGCCTGCTTGGCTGTTGATACTGATATATTTTCTGATCAAGCCCGGACGTCCTTCATAGTAAGGAATCGATGTGCGAACGCGTTCGGCTGCGGCAGGTGGGCTGACACCCTGTTCAATGGGCCATTTGACCAATACAGTTATCGGCCGGGGGCTCTCGGCGCGGGCTGGAACCATGAGGAGCGAAAGCAATACGAGAGCGAGAAGTGGACGCAAACATGCCATCATAAAAAACTCCTTTGAAGAGAAATCACCGGCCAACCTCGTGGAGAATCTGCTCGCGCCAGTCGGACTTTGTGAACTTCTCGAACCCGTCATCGGAAAGTGACTTGCGACGCATTACCAACCACTCCGATTCTCGCTTGTGGACGATCTGATGATCTCTCACACGGCGTATTAGCCATTGCTTTCCTAGAACGCGCTGACGCCGGTGAGCTCCTTGCCCATGATCAGCTGGTGTACCGCGTCGGTGCCCTCGTAGGTGATCACGCTCTCGAGGTTCAGCATGTGGCGGATGGCGTGGTGCTCGGCACTGATACCGGCACCACCGAGCAAGTCGCGGCAATCACGCGCGATGTCCAGCGCCATGCGCACGTTGTTCCACTTCGCCAGCGAGATCTGCGTGGGGTGCAGGCGGCCGGTATCCTTGAGCTGGCCGAGGCGCAGGCTCAGCAGCTGGGCGGTGCTGATGCGCCGTGCCATGTCGGCCAGGCGCATCTGCACCGACTGGGTGTGTGACAGCGGGCGCCCGAACATCTCGCGTCCGGCAGTGTATTCCAGGGCCTCGGCAAGACAGGCCTGGGCCGCACCGATGACCCCCCAGGTAATGCCATAGCGCGCCTGGTTGAGGCATGACAGCGGCCCGCGCATGCTCGACACGCCGGGCAGCACGGAAGTTTCCGGCACGCGCACGTTGTCCAGGTACAGCGCCGAGGTCACAGAGGCGCGCAGGCTGAACTTGCGCTCTATCTCCGGGGCGGCAAAGCCGGGCATGTCGCGTTCCACCAGGAAGCCGCGCACGCCCTCATCGGTCTTGGCCCAGACCAGCGCGCAGTCGGCGATCGAGCCATTGCTGATCCACATCTTCGAGCCGTTGATCACCCAGTCACTGCCGTCACGCTTCGCCCAGGTCTTCATGTTCCCAGGGTCCGAACCGCCCTGGGACTCGGTCAGGCCGAAGCAGCCGATGGCCTCACCGCGCGCCATCGCCGGCAGCCAGCGCTGCTTCTGGGCTTCGGAGCCGTAGGCGTGGATCGGCCACATGACCAGGCTGCTTTGCACCGACAGAAAACTTCGCAGGCCTGAATCGCCGCGCTCGATCTCCTGGCAGATCAGGCCGTAGGCGGTGCCATCGAGGCCTGCGCAGTCGTAGCCCTCGAGGTAGCAGCCCAGCAGGCCGAGCTCGGCCATCGGGGCGATAAGCTCACTGGGAAAGCGATGGGACTCGAAGGCCTCGCGGATGATCGGCAGCACCTGCTCGTCGACGAAGCGCGCCACCGAGTCGCGCACCATGCGCTGCTCCGAGGTGAGCTGGCTGGTCACATCCAGCATGTCCAGCGGATCGAGCTGCACGGCGGTGTCCGCGTTTCGGATCGGGGTTGGCTGTGCCAAGGGAGGATCTCCTGTATTGAGTGGGCTTCAGCGCGCGGCTTCGAGGATGACGGCAATACCCTGTCCGACACCGATACACATGGTGCACAGGGCGAAGCGCCCGCCGGCGCGGCTGAGCTGGCGGGCCGCAGTCCCAACGAGTCGCGCCCCGGACATGCCCAGCGGATGCCCAAGGGCGATGGCGCCGCCGTTCGGATTGACCTGTGACGCATCGTCGGCGACACCGAGCTCACGCAGCACCGCAAGCGCCTGTGCGGCAAAAGCCTCGTTGAGCTCGATGACGTCCATCTGCTCTATTGTAAGGCCCGCAAGCGCCAGTGCGCGCTTCGATGCGGATACAGGGCCGATGCCCATCACCCGAGGCGCCACGCCGCTGGTGGCCATGGCAACGATTCTCGCCACGGGCGTGAGGCCGTGACGGGCGATCGCAGTGTCCGAGGCGATCAGCAGTGCGCAGGCGCCGTCATTGATTCCGGCTGAGTTCCCGGCAGTGATGGACCTATCGCCAGGCACGATCGGTGCCAGCCGGGCAAGGGAATCGGCATCCGTATCGCCGCGGGGGTGCTCGTCTTCGCTGATCCGGGACTCGCGGCCACGTGAGTCCCGGATCGTGATGGTCATCAGCTCCTCGCGAAAGAAGTCTCGTTCACGCGCTGCGGCTACCCGCAGCTGGCTGCGCAGGGCGAACCGATCCTGGTCTTCGCGGCTGATACCATGTTCACGGGCCAGGGTGGCGGCCGTCTCGGGCATGGAATCGGTGCCAAAGGCTTTGGCCATGCGCGGATTGACGAATCGCCAACCTATCGTTGTGTCATAAATTTCAGCCTGTCGACTGAATGCCCGCTCCGCCTTGGGCATGACAAGGGGTGCGCGCGACATGGATTCCACACCCCCGGCAATGACCAGTTCAAGCTCGGCGCTGCGAACGGCACGCGCGGCCGAGCCCACTGCATCCATGCCCGAGCCGCACAGCCGGTTGATGGTCGCGCCCGGGACCGTCTCCGGGAGGCCGGCGAGCAAGACGGCCATTCTCGCCACATTGCGATTGTCCTCGCCGGCCTGGTTGGCGCAGCCCAGCAGCACCTCGTCAATGCTTTCAGGTGCCAGGGCAGGGTTGCGGCGGAGCAGCTCCGCCACGGGCAATGCGGCCAGGTCATCCGCGCGGATGGCGGCCAGCGCACCGGCATAGCGCCCGATCGGCGTGCGGATGAAGTCGCAGATGAAAGCGTCGGGCATGACTCAAGCGGCTGCTGTGCAACTGGGGCTTGCAATACTCGCACGTGCGACGTATTGTTTCAAGCCTAAAATAATTTCACCGACTGAATCACCTCGATCGAGCTGGAATTCAGCCCACTTTGAAAAAAGATTCATTTATGAGTCAAAGACTGCAGGCGGAGTTTCGATGAAAGTAGCGTGCCTCGGCGGGGGGCCTGGTGGCCTGTACTTCGCGATCTCGATGAAACTGCGCAATCCTGAGCATGATCTCGTCGTATACGAGCGTAATCGTCCGGGCGACACCTTTGGCTGGGGCGTGGTGTTCTCCGATCAGACGATGGACAACCTCAAGGTCAACGATCCGGAAACGGCGAGTACGATCGAGCAGCGATTCGTCCACTGGGACGACATCGATGTCGTGGTCGAGGGCGAGACCATCACCTCCACAGGGCACGGGTTTATCGGCATCGGCCGTATGCAGCTGCTCGCGGTCCTGCAGCAGCGCGCCAGGGAGCTTGGCGTGCGTCTGGAGTTCGAACAGGAGCTCGAAGTCGACGACGAGTGTTTGCGCGATGTTGACCTCATCGTCGCCTGCGACGGCATCAACAGCAAAGTGCGCAGCAGATACGCTGAACACTTTCAGCCCGATATTGATGTACGCAGAAACAAGTTCGTGTGGTTGGGCACTCACCGGCGCTTCAAGGCGTTCACATTCGCCTTCGAGAATACCGAGCACGGCTGGATCTGGGCCCATGCCTACCAGTTCGATGAGAACACGTCCACGTTCATCGCCGAGTGTTCCGAACAGACCTGGCAGGCCTTCGGTTTCGGTGAGATGTCCCAGGAAGAGTCCAGCCGCACGCTGGAGAGGATTTTCGCGCGCCACCTCGATGGTGAGGCGCTGATGAGCAACGCGGCACATCTGCGCGGCTCAGCCTGGCTGAGTTTCCCACGCGTCCTGTGTAAAAAATGGTATCACGACAACATCGTGCTGATCGGAGACGCCGCGCATACGGCGCATTTCTCGATTGGGTCGGGTACCAAGCTGGCGCTTGAGGATGCGATCAAGCTTGCGGATGTCCTGAACAATCGGGCGCTGTCCGTCGAGCAGGGCCTCGAACAGTATCAGGGCGAGCGCTATCTGGAGGTCCTGAAGCTGCAGAGTGCGGCCAGAAACTCCACGGAGTGGTTTGAGACCGTGGAGCGCTACCTGCGGTTGCCGCCGACCCAGTTCACCTATTCCCTGCTTACTCGCAGTCAACGGGTGAGTCACGAGAACCTGCGATTACGCGATCGCGAGTGGCTCGAGAGCGTGGAGCGCTGGTTCGACGCCAGGGCCACGGGACGCCCGGTGGGAACCGCCAGGGCGCCGATGTTCACACCGTTTCGGCTGCGTGAACTCGAGCTGTCCAACCGCATCGTGGTCTCGCCCATGTCAATGTACAGTGCCGTCGACGGGCTGCCTGATCAATTTCATCTTGTGCATTATGGTGCACGTGCCCAAGGGGGTGCGGGCCTGGTCTATACCGAGATGACCGATGTCTCCGAGGATGCGCGGATCACCCCAGGGTGTACCGGGCTTTACACCGACGCGCACGAGGCGGCCTGGCGTTCGATCGTGGACTTCGTACACACGCATACCCATGCGAAGTTCTGCCTGCAACTCGGCCATGCAGGCCCGAAGGGCTCGACGAAGATCGGCTGGGAAGGTATGGATGAACCGCTGGAAGAGGGCGGATGGCCGCTGCTGTCCGCATCGGCGATACCCTGGTCGGCAGCCAACGCCGTGCCAAAGCCGATGGATCGACAGGATATGGACCGGGTTCTGGATGACTTTGTTCGCGCCACGCAGCGCGCCGAGGCCTGCGGCTTCGACATGCTGGAACTCCATGCGGCCCATGGCTACCTGCTGTCCGCGTTCATCACGCCGGTCACCAACAGGCGCGACGACGAGTATGGTGGCAGTCTTGAGAACCGTCTGCGGTATCCATTGGAAGTCTTCCGCGCCGTACGCGCTGCCTGGCCCGAACACAAGCCGCTCGCGGTGCGAATCTCGGCGAACGACTGGGTCGGCGACCAGGGCGTCACGCCCGACGAGGCGGTGCACATCGCAGCAGCCTTCGTTGCCGCGGGCGCGGACCTGATCGACGTGTCGGCAGGTCAGACCACGCCGGAGGCGAAACCGGTCTACGGGCGCATGTTCCAGACGCCGTTCTCGGATCGCATCCGCAATGAACTGGGGTGTGCGACGATGGCTGTGGGCAACATTTACGAGGTCGACCACGTCAACAGCATTCTCGCGGCGGGGCGAGCTGATCTGTGCGCATTGGCGCGTCCGCACCTGATGGATGCGGCATGGACGCTGCGCGCCGCCGCGCAGCAGGGTTACAACAAGGTCACGGTCCCGCCGCAGTACCTCAGCGGCTTCGAACAGCTGACGCGCAACCTGCAGCGCGCAGCCGAAATGGTGTCGATGGACGTATGAGTACATCAAACCCACGACATGCGGTGATCACCGGCGGCGGGACGGGCATCGGCCTGGCCATCGCCCGTGAACTGGCCTCGAAGGGCGCCCGGATCACGCTGATGGCCAGGGACACCGAACGCCTTGAACGCGTGGCAGCGCAACTGGCGGGCGCGCACGTCATCGCGCTGGATGTCACCCGCGAGGCGTCCGTCACGGCGGCGTTTGCCGAAGCCGCGAGCATTGCCCCGGTGTCCATCCTGGTGAACAACGCAGGCGGAGCATTCACGGCGTCGTTACCGCGTACCAGCCTTGACCAGTGGAACGCCATGCTGGCGCTCAATCTCACCGGCGTGTGCCTGTGCTGCCGGGCCGTGATCGATACGATGATCGCGCAGGGCGACGGGCGTATCGTCAATGTCGCCAGCACCGCGGGGCTCAAGGGGTATGCCTATACCGCCGCCTACACGGCCGCGAAGCACGGTGTTGTAGGTCTGACACGCGCGCTGGCGGCCGAGCTTGGCAGCAAGCCCGTGACGGTCAACTGTGTCTGCCCGGGATTCACAAATACCGAACTGGTCGAGCGCTCACTGAGCAACATCTCGAGTCGTACCGGCCGAAGCCGCGAGGAGGCCCTGGCGGAGCTCGTGCGTTTCAACCCGCAGAAGCGCCTGGTCGAACCTCACGAGGTCGCGGCGGCTGTCGCCTGGCTGGTCTCCGACGGTGCCGCTGCGGTGACAGGCCAGGCCATCTCTGTGTCCGGCGGTGAGGTGACATAGATGGCGGGTCAGGCGCTCAGTGTCACGGAGAAACTCGGCGGCGCGCCGCACAGCAAGGCCTCTCTGCGGCTTTGGCTCAGACTGCTCAGTGCCACCACACTCATCGAGAAGCGTATTCGCCTCAAGGTGTCGAGCGAATTCGCCTCGACGTTGCCGAGATTCGATGTGCTCTCCGCGCTGTTCAGACATCCGGCGGGACTGACCATGGGCGAGCTGTCCAAGCAGCTGCTGGTGTCCAACGGTAACGTCACAGGCGTGGTGAGCAAACTGGTCGATGATGGACTTGTGGAGCGAACCCGCTCATCGGCCGACGGTCGAACTTACTTCGCCCGACTTACACCAGATGGCCACAAGGCCTTCCAGCGTATGGCTCGGATTCATGAGAGCTGGATCAACGATGTTTTCGGCGCGCTGGACGCTGCAGAGATCGAGCAGTTGACGGAGCTCCTGGCGCGCGTGATCGTCTCCGCGCAGGCAAGTGCACAAGGAGATTCACCATGACGGATCCCACGGCATTCGAACCCGTCCATTTCCTCTGGTCGTATAGCCAGCGGGTGGCCACCATCACGCTGAATCGTCCGGAGCGCAAGAACCCACTGACTTTCGAGTCCTACGTGGAGCTGCGCGACACCTTTCGGGGTCTGGGTGACATGCCGGAAGTGAAATGCGTGGTTATCCGCGGCGCGGGCGGTAACTTCTGCTCGGGCGGCGATGTACAGGAGATCATCGGTCCACTGGTGGAGCGTGACATGACCGGATTGCTTGCATTCACACGCCTGACCGGAGACCTGGTCAAGGCGATGCGTGCCTGTCCGCAAGTCGTCATCGCCGCGGTTGAAGGCGTGTGTGTGGGCGCCGGCGCGATTATCGCCATGGCCGCAGATCTTCGCGTTGGTGCGACCAGCGCAAAGACCGCATTTTTGTTCAACCGGGTCGGACTGGCCGGTTGCGACATGGGGGCCTGCGCCATGCTGCCGCGCATCATCGGTCAGGGACGCGCCGCCGAGCTTCTTTTCACCGGGCGATCGATGTCGGCCGAAGAGGGCGAGCGTTGGGGATTCTACAACCGCATTGTCGAGCCAGGTCAGGCCGACACACAGGCGCTCGAGCTTGCCGGGCGTATCGCCGCGGGCCCGGCATTTGCCAACAGCATGACGAAAACCCAGCTCAACACCGAGTGGAACGTGAGTCTCGAGACCGCGATCGAGATGGAGGCGCAGGCGCAGGCGATCTGCATGAAGACGAAGGACTTCGCGCGGGCCTATCACGCGTTCATGAACAAGCAGACCCCTGAATTCGAGGGAAACTGATGTCGCAGCCGAACACGGGCAGCGTTGTCGACTTGCCATTCTTCGGTGACGATCACCGTACGCTGGACAGCGAGTTGCGCGCATGGGCCAATAGTCACCGTGAAGTCCTTGAGGCCGATCACCGCGACGTCGATGCTGCTTGCCAGGATCTCGCCAGGCAGCTGGCCGAGGGTGGCTGGCTCGACTACGTGGTGCCGGCAGCTCACGGCGGACGACACCAGACGCTCGATCTTCGTGCCTTGTGCCTGGTTCGCGAAGGGCTCGCCTACCATTGCGGACTGGCGGATTTCGTCTTCGCGATGCAGGGCCTGGGCAGCGGCGCCGTCACGTTGTTCGGTAGCCCGGAGCTTCAGGCGAGCTATCTGCCACAGGTGCGCCAGGGCAGGAAGATTGCGGCCTTTGCCCTGACCGAGCAGCAGTCTGGCTCCGATGTCGCGAACATGCAGGCACAGGCGGTCCGGAAGGGTGACGTCTACGTGCTCAACGGCGCCAAGACCTACATCTCCAATGCGGGTCTCGCCGACTTCTACACGGTATTCGTTCGCACCGGCGAGGCGGCTGGCGCGCGCGGCATCAGCGCATTCCTTGTCGACGCCACCACACCGGGCCTGCGTGTCACTGAGCGCATCGAGGTCATTGCCCCGCACCCGCTTGGCACCATCGAATTTCATGACTGCGAGGTGCGGGCGGAACGCATGCTCGGGGTACCGGGTGAAGGCTTCAGGGTGGCGATGGCTACACTGGATGTGTTCAGGACCACGGTGGGCGCGGCCGCACTCGGGTTTGCCAGGCGGGCGCTCGATGAGGCGCTGGCCCGTGCGAGTTCACGCGAACTCTTTGGCGCGATGCTGTCCGACCAGCAGATCATCCAGGCCATGCTGGCCGATATGGCCGTCGAGATCGATGCCAGTGCGCTGCTGATCTACCGTGCGGGCTGGTTGCGCGACGTGGCCGGCCAGCGGGTGACCCGTGAGGCGGCCATGGCCAAGCTGTACGCAACCGAAGCTGCGCAGCGCGTCATCGACTCAGCGGTGCAGATTTTCGGCGGCCTGGGTGTGGTCCACGGGGTCATGGTGGAGAAGCTCTACCGGGAGATCCGTGCGCTGCGGATCTATGAGGGGGCCAGCGAGGTTCAGAAAATCATCATCGCCAGGCAGTTGCTCGCCCACGGCGCCGGTGTGACAAGGTAGGTGACAATGAAAGTACTGCTCCCGCCCGGTTGGCCGCGCCCGAGCGGCTACTCCAACGGTATCGAGGCGACCGGTCGTCAGGTCTTCGTCGCCGGCATGATCGGGTGGACGCCCGATGGACAGATCGTCAGTGATTCGCTGTCAGCTCAGTTCCGCCAGGTGCTGCTCAACACGCTTGCAGTGCTCGCCGAGGCGGGTGCCGGGCCAGAGCATGTCGTGCGCATGACCTGGTATATCACCAGTCGTGACGAGTACGGCAATTGTCTGCCGGAAATCGGCGCTATCTATCGGGAGTTGATGGGGCGGAACTATCCGGCCATGGCGGTCGTGCAGGTGGTGGCATTGGTCGAGGCCCGGGCCAAGCTCGAGATCGAAACAACGGCCGTCGTGCCCGACGCCTGAGTCGGACATGTGGAAGCCACCGCAGCGTATCAAGTATATCGCCCGTCCGGGATCATGGCCCGACGCCGAGGAGGCGCGGCGCTCGCGCCTGTTCAGTCCACTGAGTTTCGGCGCTCTGCGTCTCGCGACGCGCAGCTGGGTGCCCGCGATGGTGCCGTGGCGTGCCACACAGGACGGCTACGTCAACGACGACGTGCTCGAATGGTATGCACGCTTTGCACGGGGCAGACCCGGGGCGCTGGTGATCGAGGCCACCGGTATCCGCGATATTCCCAGCGGTCCGCTGCTGAGAATCGGCGATGACCGATTTCTGCCGGGTCTGAGACATCTGGCAGAGACCGTGCACCGTGAAAGTCACGGGGAAACGCGCCTGCTGATCCAGCTGATCGACTTTCTGACCATCAGGCGCAGACCACCGCGCGAGAAATTCCTGCGAAGATTTCTGAAAATAGACAGGGCGCTGCGCGATCGCCTGGATGCCGGGCATACGCCCGAGGAAGTCATCAGGGAGCGGCTCTGCGCGATGAGTGATGCGCAGCTTGAGCAGGTGCTGGATGCCCGCGAGTTCGAGTCGCTGCAGATGGGTTATCGTGAACGCGTCTCCGATATGCACCTCGAGCATGTGCGCAAGCTGCCACAGGTGCTGCCTGGCTTGTTTGCGCAGGCGGCTGCACGCGCGCGGGAAGCTGGCATCGACGGGGTTGAACTGCATTATGCGCACGCCTATACGATGGCGTCGTTTCTGTCGGCACACAATGACCGGGCGGATGGCTACGGCCAGACCCGCGATAACAGGCTGCGGTTGCCGCTTGAGGTCTACGACAGTGTGCGCCAACGGGTCGGCAGGGATTATCCGGTAGGGTGCCGCCTGCTTGCTGAGGAGTGTATCGACGGGGGAAGCGCGGTGGCCGATGCCTGCCATTACGCCACGGCGTTCGCTCGGGCCGGAATGGACTTCGTCTCGCTGTCACGCGGCGGCAAGTTCGAGGATGCGATGCAGCCCAAGCCGGGTGAGGCCGCCTATCCCTATACCGGTCCCAGTGGCTACGAGTGCATGCCCCAGTACATTTCCGACGAGCAGGGTCCCTTCGGTCGCAACCTGGAACCCGCACGGGAGATCCGCACGGCGGTGCGTGCCGCCGGCTACGAGACCCCGATCGTCACGGCCGGTGGGGTGCATGGCTTCCGCATGGCCGAGGCGATGCTGCACGACGGACAGGCCGATATTGTAGGTGCTGCGCGTCAGTCGCTGGCCGATCCCGACTGGTTCCTGAAGATGCGTCTTGGGCTGGGTGCGCAGGTGCGTGTGTGTGAGTATACGAATTACTGCGAGGGTCTGGATCGCAAGCACAAGCAGGTGACCTGCCAGTTGTGGGACCGCAGTGAACTGGATGAGCCGGATGTGCGCCGCAGCGCGGATGGCAGACGCCGACTGACTGCCCCTGACTGGCATCCGCCGGGCTAGGTTCGCGTCGAAGACGACGTATTTTCTCTGACGCTCAGCTCGCCGTGGCGGGCTGGGGCGTTGCGGTATGGCGCCACACGGCGTGGACAATGCCGATCGCGACGATCAGCAGCACCCAACCGCCGCTGCGTTCGATCGTATACGACAGCGGCGCGAGCACGGTCAGGGCGGCGGCGTGGTACAGGTAGGGCAGGGCAGTCCACGTTGGCAAACGTGGCGACAACCAAAGGGCCGCAGCCACCAGGAATGAACCTGCGAGCAGGATAATTCCCGAGGCTGCCAGGAAAGCGAAGCCCAGCGGCCCCTCGATGGCGGCCGACGAGATGTCGATGACTTGTGTCGCGCCGGCGAGGTACTGCTGTGCGATCACCGGATCGGCAAACGCCAGTACACCCGTAAACGGCAGAAACAGGCCGTTGCCGATGATGCTCATGACCATGCCCCAGAACATCAGGGTGTCCTGCGCGGTGCCCTTGACGTAGGCATACAGAGCCAGGAACCCGAACAGCTGGATCACCAGACTCGGCAGCAGGATGACCCACGCAAGATCATGCGTCGGCAGAAGGGCTACCTCCGCCCAGCGCTGCGGATCCTCGGCAGGCAGCACGATCGGCCCCCTGAGTTGCAGGCCGATGGCTGAGAAAATGCCCGAGGCAAGAAGGCAGAGGACACCCAGCCGTATTCGGAAGCGCTCGCGTGCGGACATGGTGTCACCCCCTCTGCTTATCGGCCGGGTGCCGGCGGCCAAACCACATGCGCGAGAGCAGGCGATCCTTGAGTACGAACTGGTGATAGAGCGCGCCGGCGACATGCAGCGCAATCAGCACAATGAGTACGTTGGCAAAGAAGCGGTGGCCGGCGTTGGGCGGCAGGCTGTCGAAGCGAAAAGCCTCCGGGAAGACGCCGGTACGATAGACCACCTCGAACAGATCACCCAGAAACGCCATGCCCAGTCCCGTCGACACCATGCAAAGCACGACTACATAGAGCAGCACGTGGGTGAGCTTGCGCAACCAGTCAAGCCAGCGGTTTCCCGTAGTCGCTGGCGGCGGTCGGCGTGTCGTGAAGCGCACCACGAGTCGCACCAGCACCAGCAACCCGATCGCCAGGTTGGCAGCCATGTGACCCTGCAGCGGAAGGACCTTCTGCTCCAGTGGCATGGCGGCCATGATCGGACCAACAATCAGTCCGAGGATGACGACCACGGCGACAAGCCAGTGCAGAACCACCAGCATCGGATGATAGCGAGATATGCTGTTGTTGTTCATGAAGGTTCCAGTATTGGCTCGAGATCGATCATGGTCAGTCGATGGAATCCGACGGGCTAGAAGCGTGTCCCCAACTCCAGACCCCACTCACGTCCTGGCGCCGGGACGCCCGTGGCGACCCCCAGCGAGCTGCGCGTGTCGTTGAGCGTCAGGAAATGATCCTTGTCGAAAATATTGCGCGCAAACAGCGAGACATTGAAGCGTTGGTCCTGTGAACTCCACGTGCTGCGCAGGTTCACAAGCCCGTAGCCGCCCTGGACGTCACCGGGCGCATTTGCTGCCTGGAAGCTGTGTCCGCTTCGATAAGTCCAGTCAGCCCCGAATCGCAGCGTGCTCGCGTTCGCCAGGGAGAGCAGGTACTGGGCGCCCAGGTTTATGGTCCAGCGTGGTGCATTGGGTAGAGAGTCAGCGAGCGAAATCCCCTGGGATGCTGCGCCGGGTGCGAGTTCGGAATACTTGTTGCGCAACCAGCCCACACCCAGGCCGAGTTCAAGCGCATCGACGGGTCTGCCCATCAGTTCCATCTCAATACCTGCGATATCCGAGCTGCCGGCGTTCCGGGTATTGAACTGGGGAGTGCCGTTGACGATTTCGGTCACCAACAGCTGAATATCCTCGTAGTCGGAGATGAAGGCTGCCACGTTGAGGCGGACCCTTCGATCGAGCCACTCGGTCTTCGCGCCGATTTCAAGTGTCTCGATCTTCTCCGGATCGAAAGCGTCAATCGGATTGCCGGGTGTCGCGCGGCCCTGCACGCCTCCGCTCTTGAAACCCTTCGACCACGACAGGTAGGCCATCGTGTTGTCAGTCCATTGGTAAGTCAGGCCCAGTCGGGGAGAGAAGTTGGTCCATGAGTCGCGGAAGCTGTCCGGGCTGCCAAGAATCTGCGACTGCGAACCGGCACGAGGTGACACGGTGAAGATGACCGGCCCGTTACCGCCGCAGGCCATTGTGAAACTCGGGTGGGAGCAGCCCGCCGCCGGCTGCTGAGGGCCGGGGCCGTCGGGGTCGAACATGGTGACTGTGAAGACACCGTCGGAATTGTCACTGCTGTTGTCGAAGGCGTTGGTCTTGGACTCGTCCGTGTAGCGAAAGCCCAGCGTTGCGGTGAGTCGGTCGTTCAATGCCCATTCCAGTTGACCAAATGCAGCCCAGGACTCCACATCCAGGAACAGGTTGCTGTCAAAACGCATGCAGCGCCCGTCCCGGCGAACGGCCGGGCCGGCGGCCGGGATCATGCCTGCGATCGGTGCGCCTGTCGGGAAGGCGGTGCCACTGCCCACACAGACGACTGTATTGTCGAGCACACTTTCCTCGAAATAATAGCCTCCAACCAGCCACTGGAGCCGATTACCGGCAGCCTGTCCGCTCAACTGCAGTTCCTGGCTGAACTGGTCCTGGTCGGTGCCAAACAGAAAGTCGTAGAAACTGTAGCTTGAGCCGTCGAGATCCGCATGGACGTCCTGGCGCGCCTCGCGGTATGCGGTGATGGAACGCACGTTGACGGGTCCGGCGTTCCAGTCGAGGGTCAGGTTCACACCACCGCGCTTCAGGTCGTTCTGCGGTGGAATCGAAGTGCCGATGGTGCCGTCAAACGGGTCGGCAGCTACGTCGCCAGCAAGGTCGGCAGGAAACGGGATGAGCAGTGGCGAGGCGGCTATCGGCACGGGCATGCCGCCGGGCCCCAGCGGCAGAAATACCGGACTGAAGCCCAGCAGCACTGAAGGCAGCGGCGAGCCGCGCCCGCGGCTGTAGTCTGCGCCGAGGCTGACGTCTACGCGCTCTCCCGCGTTCCAAACCAGTTTCGCGCGCGCACCGATGTCCTCGCGATCGCCGTAGGTTTGACCCGTGAAATCATCCCTGCCCCAGCCATCCTGGTTGCGGCTGAAGACAGAGACCATGGCGGCGGCATTGGTCGTGATCGGAAGATCCGCCGAGAGGTACGCGTCGACGCGGTTGCGTGACCCGGCAGTCACACGGCCTTCGACCGCAAATTCATCGCCAGGTGTCCGGGTGGTGACGCTGACCGCGCCGCCAATGGTATTGCGTCCGAACAGCGTACCCTGCGGCCCGCGCAGAATCTCGATCCGCTCGACATCGAGTACATCAAACGATGCGCCCTGGATACGGCCCAGGTAGACATCGTCAATGTACACGCCGACACCCGGGTCCACGTTGGCGCTGACATCGACCTGTCCCACGCCGCGAAAGAAGAAAAAAGCGTCATCTCCCGAACTCGGTCCGGATGCACGCATGACGTTCGGCGCATAGTCGAGAACTTCGCCCACATTCTGGATCGACAGTTCTGCGATTCTCGAGGCATCGTAGGCGGTCATCGAGATGGGTACATCCTGCATGCGCTGCTCACGGCGCTGCGCGGTGACGAGTATCTCCTCGAGGACCGCGCCCGGTGGTGTTGCCGGTTGTGCGATGGCTGTGGATCCAAACAGCGCAGTAAGCCAGAACAAGCGCCGCTTGCCGACATGGCTGCCGTGTGAGCTGAGACTATTTCCCGCCTTCATTCCCAAATCTCCCCAAGTGACTGTCAGACTCCCGGCCGCGCCGCCGGGAGACCTTGTTTAGATGCCCTTCATGAATCTCATGGTCGCCACCATGTTGAGCAGCAGCATGTCCCGGGTGCCGTCGCAGGCGTCCCCGACCCATGCGTCGTTCAGCATGCGCCCGGCGTCGTATTCTTCTGTGACCCCGTAGGCACCGAGAATACGAACCGCTCTCTCGGCGTTGCGAATCGCCGCATCTACTGCAAAGGTCTTGGCAGCAGGGGATTGCAGCAGCGCGGCAGACGTATCGCCGGCATCACAGGCGCAGGCCAGCTTCCACACCATCAGCCTGGCAGCTTCCACGTCGACCATCATTTCCGCCAGTTTCATGGCCACAGCCTGGTGGTTGATGATGGGCTTTCCCCAGGAGATGCGTTCCTGAGAGTAGGCCAGTGCGCAATCGAAGGCAGCTCGTGCGAGGCCCACGTAGCATGCAGCAAGGCCGGTTGCCAGCCACGGAATCACCTGCATGAAGAACATGCCAAAGGGCTGGTCCGCGCCGCCGAGTCGGGCCTCTTCGGGCAGCCGCACGGCGTCGAGGAACACTTCTGCATGCATCGCGGTTTTCCAGCCGATCAGATGGGTCTTGTTGCCCACCGTCAGTCCCGGTGTATCTGCGGGTACAAAAAACATCGCAGTGCTCTCTGCGGCGGGTCTTTCGAGATCGGTACGCGCCATGATGAAGTAGGCACGTGCTGCGCCTGCATTGGTGGCAAACCCGGCCTTGCTGCCATTGAGCGTGTAGTGAGCGTCTTCGAACCGGGCCTGTGTGCGCAGGCCTATCCGCGGATCGGGCACCGGATTGAAGGTATCGGCGCCCGCGACGTTTGGCTCGCTGCTGGCGCTGGCGAGCACATAGTCATCGGCGGCGGAGATTTCGCTGAGCCAGCGCTCACGCTGCGCGTCGTTCCCGACCATGCGGATGATCACGGGCGCCGTCGTGCTGACATTGAAGTACGAGGCGGCAATACCAAGATCGGCGGCGCCGAGCTCCTCCATGATGATGGCGTTGTCCAGCGCGCCACCGCCCAGACCACCGTACGCCTCCGGGATCAGCAATCGATGAAAGCCCAGCTCGCAGCCCTTGCGATAAAGTTCGCGGCAGTGATGCCAGGGTGTCTCTTCGGCCTGTCCATCGGCACTTCGGATCACACGGGCGACGGGGGCCACCTCGTTCATCGCAAACGCGCGTGCCGTTTCCTGGTACATGCGTTGCTCATCTGTGAGCCCGAATCCGATCATGGCGTTTTGCCCTACGTCCGTCGCGCAGTTTTAGTCAGGCTGGAATCTGTCACCAATCTCTGTGAATAACCAGCGTCGCGCCATGAGACTATTGGCACAAGTCATAACCACTGCTGCCGGGCGACAGCGCGGCGATGCGATACACCAGGAGGGCGTGCGGTGCCGATAAGGGGATCGATCGGCAGGTTTCGGCTCAGCGCGGTTGTCCGGACCGTACAGCCATGGTCAGACGCGTGGTATTGATGAGCACGCCGTCATCATCATGACCAAGCACCTGCCAGACCTGGAGTTGACGACCCAGCCGGACAGGCGAAGCGGTGGCGATGATGTTGCCCTGGCTGCGACCTCGAAGATGGCTGGTGGAGATGTCCACGCCCACACATGCAAGGCGTGACGTATCAACGGTAAGGCATGCCGCTGTGCTGCCGACACTCTCGGCAAGCACGACCGAGGCGCCGCCGTGAAGGAGTCCCCAAGGCTGATGTAGTTGGGGGGTGATCGCCATGCGCCCGCGCAGGAAGTCATCACCCAGCTCGATCCACTCGATGCCCAGGTGCTGCGCAAGATTGGGTGCACGCTGGTGGATGGCCTCGATATCGGCAAGTGTTGTGTTTTTGAACCAGATGCTCATGCCGTTCCCTCGTCCCAGATCAAGCCCGGCGACTATACGACATGGAC
>JAFIFN010000235.1 GCA_020832005.1 Gammaproteobacteria bacterium
AGCAGGGCTGGACCGGGGTGTTCAAGTTCGGCTACAAGCAGTACACGGATCAAATTACCCGGCAGTATGTTGCCCGCTTTGCCGAGAAGAACGGTATGAACTGGTTCGACTTCAACCTCGGGCTGCTGGCGGTGTCGGGGTTCGGCAACGCCGCAACAGGCACGAGGTGGAATCAGAGGGACGGCGAACTGCATGGCTTTAACTATCGCGGTCCTGAAGGTTGGCTATTCGACGGTGTCGATATCCTGCTTGGCTAGCAGGGTCTGCCCACCGCCAGCGCGCTGCACTGCGCATCGGTATCGGCCGGGACTGATGTGCGCGCTCACAGCCTAGGCGCTATCGATGGAAATAATCTGGCGTCCTGGGGGTTGACCGGCAAGGTGTCTTTGGCTTCCCTGCCGTTCGGAAACGCAGCCACGGCGGGGATACGGCCGTACCAGGGCATATGGGACCCCATTAACGGCGGCTTTCTTGCCAAGGTGTTCTCGCCCGACGCCAGATTGATCGATTCCGGGGTCCTTGGGCATGGCTGGTGCAAGGGCTACAGTGAAAAAGTACCCCGAGCGGGGTGCGGTTCGCCGTGAGGGAAGAACGGATGGCAAAGCAGGTGAGTGGGCCGATGCTGGTGTCGGTGCTGGCGATGGCTGGCCTGCTCCAGGGCTGCGCCAGCGGCGCGATCATGATCGACGCCGCCCCCGAGGTCCCCGTCAGTGCGTTTACCGCGGCCCACGATCGTCGAGTCTGCCACGACGCGTGGCCGTCAATAGCCATCGAGGCAGCGGAACGCCTGCCGGCCGATCATCCCGGCAGGTGGCCAGCGCAGTTTGCTGCACGACGCATGATGCATGAGGCGCTGGATCGAGTGACAGCACGTTCCCGATGTATGGACGCCATCGATCATGGGGTGACGCTGGTCTTGCGGCCACATGAGCTATATTTTCGCGACAGCCAGGTATCGACTTTCGTCTTTCAGCCGGGCGTCGACTTCGACCTTGAGGTAACCGTCATGGCGGAACACGAAGGGCCGGTTGGTCACTGGTTGATCAGGCTACGGGTATGGTGGCCCTATGAGCCTTTCCGGGGTATCGGCGGGCGGAATATTGATACTAGACACAAGGCGAAGGAATCCGAGTACGCGTACCTGACGCATGAGGCGATGATCTACGCGATCGAGCTTGCTCTGGAATGCCTGCGAGCGAGGGACGGCCGGGAGGCGATTCGAGCGTTCATGATCGATCCGGAGCGACCGCAGTGCCTGCCGCCGGGACGGGCGCGACAGCCTCAGGTCGTCAACCAGTCGTACTTTCAGGCGCGCTTTCAGCGATAGCCGAACTGCGTCGGTGGTGTTGAGTGCGGCGTGATGATCTTATTTGCGCCGTTACGCCACCTCCACGGCCAACACCACCCGCTACCTGCATCGCGATCACCTGGGCTCGGTGGTGCTGATCACCAATGAGTCGGGAGCAGTCACCGAGACGCTGGCCTACGATGCCTGGGGCAAGCGCCGCCCGCCGAGCACCTGGATCACCCCCGGGGCGGGGACGTTCCTGCACGCCCAGTGGCTGCGCCGCGGCTTCACCGCCCACGAGCACATCGACCACGTGGGGCTCATCCACATGGGCGGGCGGGTCTATGACCCGGAGATCGGGCGGTTTCTGTCACCCGATCCATTCGTGCAGTACCCCGGCAGCGCCCAGGGGATGAACCGGTATGCCTATGTGGGCAATAACCCGCTGTCGTACACTGATCCGAGCGGGTATTTCATCAAGAAGTTCGGCAAGGCGCTGGCGATCGTCGCTGCGGTGGTGATTCCCAACCCGATTGTCGCTGGCGCAGTAGCAGGGTTTCTGGCCAGTGGTGGGCAACTGAAGGGCGCGATTTTCGGGGCGATCGGCGGGGCGGTTTTTGGTGCGATCGGCAATGCGTTTCCGGAGGTCACCTTCGGTAGCGGGCTACATCTGGCGAAAACACTGACCCATGGGGTGGCAGGCGGCTTGCTCAGCGCCGCCGGCGGTGGCAGATTCGGCGACGGATTTCTCGGTGCCGGCGTCGGTCAGCTTTTCGCCCCTGGCATCGACCGGATCGGTCTGGACTCGGCAGGAGAGATCCGTGCCGATGTATCGGCACGGATCGTCCGGACGGTGACGGCGGCCACCGTCGGCGGCACGGCCAGCGCCATCGGCGGAGGAAAGTTTGCCAATGGGGCGATTTCGGCGGGGTTCGGGCGGGCGTTTAATGATGAGAGGCATCTGCGATGGCGCTTCGGGGACCCTTTGCCTCAGCCCATGGTTGACGGAGCTGCAGGATTGGGTGACGCATTAACCCTAAGAGCGACCAGCTATGGACGTGACTGGTTGGGCATTGACGGCGGGGTGGATCAGTCGTCTACCGGTTATATCGCGGGGTCCTGGGCGGGTGTCGCTGGCGGCGGATTACGCATTGCATACGCTCTGACGGCCAAGGGGTATTCCGTCTTGGCCCCCACCGGCCAGGCAGCGAGTGCATTCCGAACCAGTTTGCGACAGACGTTCAGGCTCGGCATCGGTCGAGGTTGGAGGGCGCCAGATCTCACGAAGTACCCTACAGACGCTGCACTCCGCCATGCGGCAGGACGAACGAACCCTGTTGCTAATACTTACGGTGTAGCGGTAGGGATATCTGGGGCGATCGGTCCTTGCTACGGTGAGTCGTGCTGAAGACTCAGGGTTGATGTTGCCATGAGAACCTACTCGCTGCGTGATGAGCAATCGGGTGCTTTATATGCAATCGAAGTCGATTACATGCTTATCGGTATACGGCAGTTGCGCAAATTGTTGGCGACTAGTCCGCATGTCTCCCACCTAAGGGCTCGGAGGCCTTTTTCACGCGCCGGTGACGTGCGATTGCGATTTCGGTACAAAGGTACTCCGTACGTTGTAACCGAACCATTTGGGGATAACAGTCGATTTTGGATCGGTCCGGAAAACGACACTGCGGATGACGCCGACGGCCTCTTGGAGGTCCAGCGGCTCTTGCAAGGCTATCGACCTAATCTCATCCGTCGGCTATTTGCTGACCTTTGGTCGATGCGTTGGATGACGCGCAGGGGAGATTAGAGTAGCGGCTACGTCCTGCAGGATCTGAGCATGCAGTGGAACCGCGTGGGGGATCTGACCGGCGCACCGACCACTAAGCGGGAACTCCATCCACAAGGGCGGGCGGGTCTATGACCCGGAGATCGGGCGGTTTCTGTCACCCGATCCGTTCGTGCAGTACCCCGGCAGCGCCCAGGGGATGAACCGCTACGCCTATGTGGGCAACAACCCGCTGTCGTACACTGATCCGAGCGGGTATTTCAGGAAGACGCTGAAGAAGATCGGCATGGCAGTGGGTTTTGCGATGAACTTCATTCCGGGCATGCAGTTCAGCAACGTGCTGATGCATGGCTTCGTCAGCGGCTTCCTGGTCGGAGGCGGGCGCCTGAAGTCCGGGCTGATGGGCATGGCCAGCGCGGGACTTGCCTCTAGGATCGGCGGCATCGATGGCCTGAACAATCTCACCCGCTCTGCGCTGGATGGGC